>CAIXME010000770.1 GCA_903920425.1 uncultured Pirellula sp.
CAAGTGCATTCTCGCAGGAATGCTGCGATCGCTTTGGGATGGGCCAAGAAGAACGAAGGCTTTTTCCATACGATGGAAAGCAATTCATCGAGATCATCCGGCGTCGGAGCACCATACCGTGTGCTGATCCGCATGGCAGGCGCTGCAGAGTGAACTAGTCCAAAGCGTTTGCTGTTGATCAACTCCCATTCTTGCCGCTCGCGGATCCCCTGAATGGTCAGTCGAAGCTGTTCTTGAAGTTGATCGTATGGACCGTTGTACAGGTCAGAAACTCGCGAGTGAACACGCACCACCGTTTGGATGGATGAGAGACTGTATTCTCGTGGCTCGGAAGCGTAGTCTACGTAGGTTTCTGGTATCTCTACATTCTCAGCAAACCCAGAAACCAAATCGATATTGCGTTCGCCGTATCGATTCAACGTTGATCGTAATCGCAAATGTTCCTCCACCGAGCGTCGGAACTCATCGAACAAGCTAGGCTGCTCGCTCAAACTGGCGTCGAGATCCTTTTTGGACAACGTCAACAAGACGCATGGGGTAATCGTTCGCACCGTGATCTCGGAGGGCTTATCGGAAACCAAATCCGTTTCGCCAAAGAACTCGCCTTCAGATAGCAATGCCAACCTCAGGTCGCTGCCATGCACCCCCTTGCTTAGAACTTCCACTTGGCCTTGGGCCAAAATGAAGAACTTCGATAGGTCCTCCCCCTCGAGGACGAGGTTATTACCCAATGAAACTTCTTCTACTTTGAATCGCGGCGCGAAACGCCCCAACACGTCTACCGACAGGCTCGAGAACAAAGGTATGCTGCGAAGGGATTCTGGGAGCAACGATCCTTTTAGGTCGGACAGATCCAGGCCAATGCGAGTGGCACTGGGCAACTCAACTTTTGTACGATTGACGCGATAAGTCCCGCTCTCCACCTGCACCCAAGGTAGTAACTGCAACAACCAACGCGGCGTGATCGACATCATCATAGGTGATGTCAATGTCGTGTTGGTTAGGTTGCGAGCAACCGCAGTCGTTACGCTACGCTGTAGTAAGTAATCGGACATGGATGATCTTCTTTGGTTCGATCCGTCGTTTAAAAAATAGGTTTGCTGCTCGACTACGCAACATCTTGAAACAAGCCGGTGGACAAGTATCGTTCGCCGGAATCCGGCAACACCACCACGATGGTCTTGTTTTCCATCTCGGGTCGGCGGGCTACATTAAGGGCAGCATGCATGGCTGCTCCGCAACTAATGCCACATAGAATCCCTTCTTCGCGCGCTACGCGACGGGCCATCTCAATTGCCTCTTCGCTCGACACGGTTTGGATTTCGTCGACGATCGATCGGTCGAGAACGTCCGGCACAAATCCAGCTCCAATACCTTGTATCTTGTGGGAGCCTGGTTGTCCACCAGATAGCACTGGGCTGGTCGCAGGCTCGACCGCGACGGACCATAGGCTCTTGGACTTTTCTTGCTCGAAGTAACGCGAGACGCCCGTGATCGTACCCCCTGTGCCAACTCCCGCTACGAGAACATCCACGTTCCCTTGCGTGTCGTTCCAAATCTCTGGTCCCGTTGTTCGGAAGTGAATCTCTGGGTTAGCCGGGTTCTTGAATTGTTGGGGCATGAACACGTCAGGCTCCTCAGCCAATTTTTCCGCTGCACGAATTGCCCCTCGCATTCCCTCCAAGGCCGGTGTCAGTACCAGTGTGGCACCTAAACCTTTGAGCAATTGCCGTCGCTCGATCGACATCGATTCCGGCATCGTCAACGTGAGCGGATAACCCTTGGCCGCACAAACAAAAGCCAACGCGATACCTGTGTTGCCGCTCGTGGGTTCCACGACGCGTTGGCCAGGTCTCAATGCTCCACGACGCTCGGCGTCCCATATCATGGCTGCACCAATACGGCACTTAACGCTGTAAGCTGGATTGCGGCCTTCGATTTTGGCGAGCAACCGTACCTTGAGACCGGCCGTGAGCCGATTGATTTGAACCAGTGGCGTGTTGCCTATGGACTCAGAATTATCAAGATAGACAGACATTGGAACTCCCTTGTACCCATTGGCAATGCAAGGCGAGCCTCTAAGTTGACTAGTCAGCTACGCACGAATTAATACGGAACTGCCAGACATCCATTTTTGTCTTGTCCGACCAACAGTCCAAATAAGCGATCTGCAACTTTCGTGGTCGAATCGTCCAGTTGGCTCTAACCATCGACCGAAATACCCCGAAAAATGCAACGGAAGTTTAGTCGATGCCCGTTCTTCTCGGTAGGGGGCGTGCTTTCCTATGTTTTCCAGTTTGCCTAGTCTGCCGTTTTGGGGCTGGCGATTCGTGTTGTGATCATTGTGTTCAGATTCGATGTTTCACACAGAGCCGCAGAGCCACAGAGAGGAATTGAAAACAAAATAGAGTCTTGAAATCATAGATTCCTGAAATCTCTGTGTCTTAGTGTATTTGTGTGAGATCTCGATCCCTGAAGGTTGCAAGGACTAAAAGTCCGGTGCCTCACGGCAAAGGCAGAGTATGCGTAGAGCCTTCGGACCTGAGCACAAATACCGAAACTTCAAAGAGTGTGAGCAAGGGGCCGAAATTCCTTGCTCACGCTTTTGGTTGTGATCATTGCGTTCAGGTACGGTGGTTCACACAGAGCCACAAAGTCACAGAGAGGAGTTGAAAACAAAAGAGATTCCAGAAATCTCTGTGTCTTATTTTCTCTGTGTGAGATCTTGTTCCCCGAAGGTTGCGAGGACTAGAAGTCCGGCGCCTCATGGCACTGGCAGAGGATGTGTCGAGTCTTCGGCCCTGAGCATAAACAGCGCAACCTCAAAGAGCGTGAGCGAGAGGCCAACATTCCTCGCTCACGTTTCGGGTTGTAATTAGAGCAACATTCCCTCTCACGAGCTGTTATGAACGGGCAATGTGAACGTTCTTCGACTCAGAGAGGTGTCCGTTGCGGCGATCGTGATCTAAACGGCTGCGTTCCGCGAATCCAATTTTCCGGATTGGATATCACTGTCGAGCGTATCTCCAGCGATCCAGCCACTCATCATCACCATCGGCATGCCTGGGCCTGGGTGAGCTGCTCCGCCAGCCAAATACAATCCCTTGAGATCGCGAGAGCGGTTTGCTGGTTTAAAGGCACCCAAAAACCGACCGTGGCTAGCCAATCCATAAATCGCACCGTTCAGAACACGATATCGCTTGTGAATGCCTTCTGGTGTTAGCGAACTCTCCGAGACGATGCGGTCACGGATTCCCTTCATCCCACCGGTACGTTCCAGCTTGTCCAGAATCACCTCGCGATACTCGGGCAACATCTTGGACCAGTCGTGATCGGGCCGCAGGTACGGTGTGTGTACTAGAATGTACAACGCTTCGCCACCCGGAGGCGCTACCTGTGGTTCGGTCGATGCTGGGGCGCATACATAGGCCGTTGGGTCGGGTGCTGGTTTGCCCTGCTTGTAGATGTAATCGAACTCTTCGTGAGGGTCCTTGGAGAATACGAAATTGTGGTGCAATAGGTGCTCGTACCGTTCTTTGAGTCCTAGATAAAGCACTACACCCGAACAAGCTGGCTCGTACTTGCGACGCTTTTCAAACTTGCGTTCGCTGGCAGATCCTTTCAGCAGTTCGCGGTGCGTTCGAACCGCATCGCAGTTGGATACGATGGCATCGAACGAGAACTTTGTTCCATCCGCTGTTGTAACCCCTTTAACCGACTTGCTGTCTGATTCGATGCTAACCACGTCGGTGTTGGTTTTAATGTCCACGCCCAATTCCGTCGCCAGTTTCGCAAGCGCTTCAGGCACGGCTCGTGTTCCACCTATGGGATACCAAACGCCTTCTTGGGTCTGCATGTGTGCGATTCCGCACAGCACGGCCGGTGATGCTTCGGGCGACGAACCAACGTATTGCGTGAAGTGATCAATCATTTGAGCAGCTCGTTCATCGGGCACACAAGACCGGACCAATCCGGCCACGGAACGCCCCATCCTCAAGCTCAAGACGTCCTTCAAGACCGAGGCGGAAAACGCACCCCCTACCTCCATGGTGTCCCCAATACCCCCGACGCTTCGCCAAAAGAAGAACTTGTCAGATACTTCATGAAGTCGTTTCGAAATCTGAATGAACTTTTCGTACCCTTGGCCAATGTTGGGGATTGGAGAAAATCGCTCGAGGTTGGCCCGCATTTTCGCCAGGTCCGGGACAAGATCCAAGACGCCACCGTCTTCAAAAAAGCATCGCCATTGTGGATCGAGGGCCACGAGATGCATGTAGTCTTCAAGATTCCGATTGGCCTCGCGAAAAATGCGGTGCAAGACCGACGGAAGTGTCAGGATGGTGGGGCCCATGTCAAAACGAAAGCCGTTTTCATGGTGAACCGCAGCCTTGCCGCCGACCCAGTCGTTCTTTTCGAGAAGGGTAACATGGTGACCGCGGGCGGCCAACGTGCAAGCAGCAGCGAGTCCGGCAAGTCCTCCGCCGATCACACCCACATTTAGTGTTCTTGTAGCACGCTCAATCATAAACAATCCTCTTTTGCGTTTTTCAATAGTTTCATTGCGATTCAATGGGCTGCGCTCAGGTTTCGTCGCTGCGCTTCCCTTTTTGTTGGGACATTGCAGCCTTGATGGTCTGCAACAGCCCCTTCCATTTTTTCATCCAGCCGTTCGCGTGGTTGAATTGTAGCAGCCCGTCCAGCAGCGCTTCGTCCGATGGCTCGGGAAGCTTCGTGTGCGGCAGCCAAGATCCTAGCCGAACCGAAACAACCTTAGGACAAGTCATCTCGAGCAACCCTTCGCTGCCTCGTGTCACACCAAAGCCACTTTCGCCCCTGCCTCCAAATGGGAGCTGCGGATCTGCAGTCGGGACGATTAAATCGTTGATCGTTATTACTCCAGCCGAAATAAATTTGACAATGCGCAACGCATCCTCGGTTGGGCCAAATACGGACGCGGTGAGCGCATAGGGACAACGGGAATCCGCTCGCAGTGCATCCGACCAATCGTCGACCGGTATGATCATCGCCAACGGAGCAAAGATGTCCGCCGAACACAGCTGCATTTGCGTGTCCATATCGGTCAAAACGAGGTGGCCACATTCAACGAATGATTTATCACCGAGGGATGCATTTTGTTTAGATCCATCGTCGGATGAAGTATCTTTCATCACGGCTTTGCGATGGAGAGGGCCAGAGAAAATTTTGGCCCCTTTGTGGATTGCATCTTCGACGCCGTCCCAAAGTTGGTTGTAGGTATCGAGCGCGATCTGGGTGCTCCATTTTTGTTGTTGCTCGGCCTCTAGTCGTTGAGACAGCAATCGATGGAATACTTCGGATGACTTCTTGGGAAGGAATATCCGACGCGGTGCCATGCAGGTTGCTCCTCCGTTGAGTCGCAATCCAAACAAGACTAAATCGCAAACACGATGTAAGTCGGCACCAGGAAGCACGTAGATCGCATCGCAACCGCTGAGCTCCATGACTGCGGGCGTCAATGTATCGGCCAGCTGATGCAGCACTGCCCGCCCAGATCGGCTGCTACCTGTCATGACGAGTTTGTTTACACCCGCTTGGATGGCTGTCTTGGCCGTATCGACATCGCTATCGAGCAAGACGATCAAGTCGGCTGGTACGCCCGCGCGGATCAATAAGTCGACAAACAAGCGGGATAACTTTTCACAGCCTGGTGCAGGCTTGAATGCGACGGCGTTGCCTGCTGCCAATGCATGTAGGATTTGTACACCAGGCAAGAACAAAGGATAATTCCATGTGCCGATGACCATCACCAAACCGACTGGCACGCGATGAACGGTCGATCGCAAACGCCCTAACCAAAAGGGCGTCGCTCCCCCATCGATGTACCGAGGAGCCAGGATGCGCTTTGCTTTGCGATGCAGCCATCGAGTTGCGTCCGCGAGCGGCATCAATTCCGAAGTTACCGTTTCGCGGTAGTCTTGACGAGCCTTGGATTCAACAGCCGCGGCAAGTTCGTGCCGATGCTCTACAAGCAGCTCACGCAGTCGATCTAGAATCGCTGTTCTCGCCCTTACTTTCAGTTGGCACCAAGTGAGCTGTGCGTGAAAGGCTTGGGCGAACGCGAGCGGGATACCGGACTTGGTCGTCACGGTACCTTGGTTAGTGGAAACGGTTGAACCCGAAACGGAATTGGCGGACATGCTCATCCTAACAACATAACATTGCTTTCCTGCCACGCCCATAGGCCGTTCGGGGACCATTGGTGCGATTGCCACGAGATTCAATTGACCGCAGGGCGAATCGGGGGATTCTTTATGGACTCCTTTATCATGATTGCCCCTTCATGATGGTAAAAAAGCAAAGGACGGGCGTTTCCGCCCGTCCTTCGTTTTCATCAACAATCCGTAACCGGCAAGAACTAGAATCCGCCGCCGGCGCTCTGACCTGCTTTTACCCCAGCAGCGATGGCCTTGAGGACACCGTCTTCCAAGCTGAGTCGGAAAACCAAACCGCGTGGAACCGATTGGGTATCGATCATAATGCGATCATTTCCAGAGGTCGCAGCATTGAGCATTGCTTCGGAAATGGGAGTGGCTTCGATCGATTGGATATAGTTCAGCAATTGAGACAGGACCAGTCGCATCTTGACCGGTTCGGCTTGTGCCGATGGCTTTGCCGCTGCTCTGGTGATGGCTCCCTTGAGTCCCGCATCGCTATTCTTTCCAACTGCGAGCAACACCGACTTGGGTGATGTACCGATGGAAACCGTCACGCTTGGACCGAAGACTTTGCGAGCAGACTCATCGGCTTCTGGTGGAAGCTTGACAGTCAACTTATGCAAGTTGTAGCCACCTTGCTTGCCTGTATTCAATTCAAGTTTAGCTGGGCCGTTTTGCTTGCTGATTTCAGCGGCAATTTCGGCAGCCAAAGCTTCCACTTTGGATCCGTCAGCGACGCCGATGCTCGCAACAATCCCCAATGCATCTTGGGCTGTTACATCGACTGCGGATTCGACTTTGCCTTGTTTGGCGCTTTCGACCAAGATGTCTACGGCCTTTTCGATCAGCTCTTTGGCCTTAGCGGCCGAAGCAGCGTCTTCGCTCTTCTCATCGATCGACTTGAATGCTGTTTTGAGGCCAGCTTCGAGGGATCGTTCGAGTTGAGCGATCTCGTCTGCTTCGACTAGTTGAAAGGATTGTAAAGTCATCATCGAACCGTCTTGTGGTACGCCGCCAAAAACGGTCTTAGCTGTTTTTAGCTTTTCGACTTGCTTTGCATACTTGGAATCGGCAACGAATTGCGAACCGAAATCGATTACCGTTAGCTTTTCTGGCTTGTTGATGGCGATACCGATCGAGACCTTTTCGGTTCCCGCGATTCCTTCTTCCATTTGGGTAATCATCTGCTCGGAAGCTTGCTTTGCTGCCGCTGCATCTTCGTCATCAAGGTTGCCTTGGTTGGCGGCCATTCCTTGTTCCAAACCGGCTTTCATTTGGCCGATGAAGAGATCGACCATTTCCTCTGGGATGTTCTGTGGATTGACTTGGATGCGGATGTCGTATTTGCCGACCATCTTTACCAAGCTCGCTCCAAGGGTATCGGAAATCTCTTCCAATGCATCTTCGGTTTGCGCAACGTAGAGCCAATCCCCTTGCTTCTTTGCATAGATCGGATTGCCGATATTGAATTCGTAGAGATCGTCGCCGAGATCTTCTTTCTCACCAAAAACGCTGAGTTGGTCAAAGAATGCGTCGACATCAGCGATTGGCAAGCAGCCTACGGGAGCGGGATTTCCCGAATCGTCCAGGCTCAAGAAGACACCAAATGGGCGAGTGCGATCAAGCCCATTGGAGTAGGTGTTGACCATCGTTGAAACGGCACCTGCGCCAGCGCCGGCGCCTACCATACGGGCGACGTGCTGAATGTTCGGAACTACCGTATCAATCGCATTGATTGCGACCACAACAACTGAATCCTCATCGGACTCCAAGCTCTCTGTGGCGTCTGCTTTGGTTTGAGTGCCTTGGGCATAGCAAAGTACGGGTGATGTAAAGGTCGCCAACGCAAGGGTGGCGGAACCTATCGCAGCGGGAAACCATCTCAATTTCATAAACTAAACTCCATAAACTCGGATTGTTGACAGACTTTGGGCGAAAACAATTCGCGGCTGTCCACCAATCCTTGGCACAAAATCAGCAGATTGCTGTCGAATCAAACGTTACTATAGACGATTCTGCGAAAATCGCAGATAGGGGTTTTGACGCACACCTGGTCGCCTGAAACCGCAGGGCAGAAGCCGCTTGTGACAAACGTTGGCAACCGTTTAAGACAATCAATTTCCAGGAAAACAATCGAACGCATTCCTGGGGGAAATCTAGGTACCCAACGCCAAACCGGCGTGCTCACTGTGAAACACCGCGATCAAAGAGACACGCTGCCGAACAAAGAATGCGTGATGGACAATACTGGCAGCCAGAGAAACCGACGCATTCGCGAAAGGCAAAACCCTCTCGCGGCGTTAGAACGATCTTATCGCTCGCGGAACACAATTCGACCCTTGGTCAAATCGTAGGGTGACAGTTCCACTCGAACTTTGTCACCTGGCACAATACGAATGAAGTTCTTCCGCATTTTGCCCGCAACGTGGGCTAATACCTCGGTACCGGTTTCCAATTGCACACGGAAACGCGTGTTGGCCAAAGCCTGCGTTACGGTGCCTTCTACCTCAAATGCTTCTTCGTTTTTCGCCATAAAGTTCGGTAAAGTGAATCCTTAAGAGTCTCGAGGAGCTGCGTTTTTCAAGTTTTCTTACGCGTGTTTCAACTCCAAGACCGTATTTATAGGCGACCTTGGGCGTTATCGTCCACTGCCAAAGTCCTGGAAATCTACTCTTTTCCGGTGTTTATCCGATTTCCGACGTCCACTTGCCGCGCAGCGGACTGAAATCCATGCCCCATTACGCCCTGTCGTATCAAAAACGTCCGGTATCTTGAATCGTCTCGTGCCTTCCTAAAGTAGACTTTCCGACTATCCTCAGTCTCTCCGCTATCTCGTCCTTTTACGACTGCCTAGGCGTCCGACGCCAAAATTCATGTCCAAAACTCTTCACAGTTCCTTCGTCTATTTTTCATGCCAGCACGGGGCGGAGGCGACAATCAAGTCGCAGCTTTGCGAACCAGAGGGACCGTATCGTCTCTCGTTCTCGCAAAAGGGGTTTGTCACTCTCAAATCGGAACTAGCCACCCCCGTTTGGTCGAGGGCGCTTCCGGAGTCGCCTCTGGTCCGATCGCGAGGTCACGTGCTGTCGAAGTTCGAGGGCGAACAGTCCAGCGAACTGATCACGAAAATTCTCGATGAGTACGCCTCCGCAGATTGGGAGTGTCTCCATGTTTGGCAACGCGATATCGCTCAACCAGGATGGCACGGTTTTGAACCGGGTCGGTCATCCCTAGCAGAGATGGTTGCTGAGCAATTTCGAATCGCACTGACCGAGCGAGAAGACGCCCGTTCATCCACGATCAATACGATGGTGGGAATCGGAACGAAGCTCATTGAAATCATCATTGTTGAACCGAACCGATGGTGGGTTGCAGCTAAGCCAGTTCAAAATCTCGCCGATGGATGGCCTGGAGGTGTTTACGCTGTCCCTGCACCCGACAACATGATCAGCAGAGCATACCTGAAAATTGCAGAGGCAATTCCATGGAGCGAGTTGCCCATCAAGCCGGGTGACCGAATTGTAGAGATCGGTTCTTCTCCCGGTGGTGCTTGCCAACGACTGCTCGATTTAGGTGCTCAAGTCACCGGTGTCGACCCTGCCGAAATGGACGAAGCTATTGCTGACAACCCTCGCTTCGAACATTGGCGATCCAAGTCCATGCAGGTCAAGCGGAAGCTGTTTCGCCCGTTTCGCTATTTGGTATGCGATGCTAATGTCGCGCCCAACTACACGCTTGATACAGTGGAATCAATTGTGACCTATCCCACCTCTCGTTTCAAAGGCTTGATACTCACGATCAAGCTATCGTCGTGGGAGCACGCCAAAGACATTCCGCAGCATCTGGAGCGAGTTCGCTCGTGGGGCTTCGGTCGCGTGCAAGCGAGGCAACTGGCGCACAATCGACGCGAGTACTGCCTCGTGGCGGAGCGGACTGAAGCCTGACGCTTCAGTCATGATTACAGGATCACTTTGCCGGCACAATTTGCGTTGCTAGCTTGCTGGCACGACTTGTATTGTGTGCTTCACTGGTCCTAACTGATTGTGGACCACTGCATCAAGCTGTTGATGACGAGCAGCAAAGCGTTCGCGGAAGATTTCAACGGCTTTCTTCAGTTCCGCGTCGTTGTTCAACTCTGCAGGAAACGATCGGAAATCGGTGATAATCGTCTTGATCATGTACGTCTCAAAGTTCTGTTTGTTTGCGATAGCTTCAAGCAGTTTCTGAAACGAGCCGTCAAAGGGCGTTGCTGTAAACTCAGCAGCCAAGTTAACACCGTTGGTCAATTGCTCTTTCGTGAACTTCTTTTCTTCGGTACCCCACTTCACGATCGCGTGCGATGCGTCTAAACCTTGCACTTTGAGTGTCAGCCGATTCAAATCCGCGTTGAATGAAGTAAACGGGAGAATGCTTCGGGTACCTGCAGATGACTTGTCGTCTCCTTGAAAGCAAAACGGCCAACGATCGCTCTGCAATTCCAAAGTGCCGGCTTCGCCGCCAACAATGCTGTGCCCCGGAGTGGCTTTGCTCTTGCCTTTCAAATCGACGGCGATTTCACCGATGTTGCCGTCGAGCCCAAGTCCTTTGAGAAAAGCGTAGGCCATTAGTAGCTGACCGTTGTTGCCGGGGTGGAATCCGTCTCGTCCGCAGACATCGTATTCTTTACCCAATACGGCCTGAGCTTTGGTCATGGCATCGAACATCGTTGCGTGGACGTCTGCAAACAGTTGGTTCTTTTCCGTTGCCAACGTCCGATCAATATCTCGCAAATGCGAAAGGTTGTTGTTGTACGCAACGTGCGATGGTGTATCGCCCATCATTTGGCCAGGTCGAAAGAAATTGGTGTCGACGGCACCCGGAGAACCTACGACGACGGACTTGACGTTCATCTTTTCGAGTTTCGCAAGGATGTTGCGCATGTTGTTTTCGTAGTTCTTTCCGATTTCGTCACGGTAAGGTTGATAACCACCGTCGTTCATGCCATAGCAAAGG
>CAIXME010000771.1 GCA_903920425.1 uncultured Pirellula sp.
AATGCGATTGTACTCCGTCAATTCCCCTCTTTCCGACCTAAAGAAACCATCGACAACCATGACCACCCGTACCGTTGGCGCGTTCAGCAAAGTTCAATTACTAGAGAAAACCTTGATGCGTGCCCTAGTTTTTTTGGCTTCGATCTTTGCGTTCACCAGCTGCAGTTCGTTTGTATTTGGACAAGCGAATAAGGAGGAAAAATACTATCGCATTACTACCTTTGAGACGCCTAAAGGAGAGGTGCTAGAGGCTGGCTCTTTTCAGCTGATGCCCAGTGGCAAGCTGGCGGTGGCAACTCGACGCGGAGATGTCTGGATGATTCAAGATCCATTCTCGGAATCCGTGTCGGCAGAAAAGTTTTCGTTGTACGCCCGGGGGCTTCATGAGCCTCTTGGTTTAGCGGAGAAAGATGGTTGGCTGTATGCAACCCAACGCTCCGACGTTACCCGAATGCAGGATACCAATGCGGATGGGCAAGCCGAAAAATTCGAAGTGGTTGGAGATGGTTGGGAGATCAGTGGTGACTACCACGAGTATGCTATCGGCTCGAAATTTGACAAAGAAGGAAACATTTGGACAGTCCTTTGCTTGACCGGTTCATTTGGAAGCGATGTGCCATTCCGCGGTTGGTGTATGCGTGTAACATCGGACGGCAGAACGATACCTACGGCTTATGGAATTCGCTCTCCTGGTGGTATCGGCTTCAACGCAAATGGGGATGTTTTCTACACCGACAACCAAGGGCCATGGAATGGAACTTGCGGATTAAAGCAATTGATTCCCGGGAAGTTCTCCGGCCATCCTGGTGGCAATCGATGGTTCAAAGAGGCAAAGGAGTTTGAGGGCAAAAAGCCCTCGAGTCCAAAGGATAACAGTCGCATAATGGTTGAAGCGAGTAAGCTACCGGATCTCGTTCCGCCTTCCGTTATGTTTCCCTACAACAAAATGGGGCAATCCGCCAGTGGCATAGCATGCGATACTTCGAATGGAAAGTTCGGACCGTTTGAGGGTCAATTGTTTGTTGGGGACCAGACCCACAGCACGATCATGCGAGTTGACATGGAAATCGTATCTGGGCATTACCAAGGAGCCGTGTTCCCCTTTAGGTCCGGATTTCAGTCGGGAATTGTTGGCGTTGAGATGGCTTCACGCGGCTCTTTGTTTGTGGGTGGAACCAACCGAGGCTGGGGCTCCCGAGGTCCAAAAGAGTTTGCGGTTGAACGTCTAGATTGGACAGGCATTGTACCCTTGGAAATCAAAAACATGAGACTGACATCTAACGGGTTCCGACTCACATTTACGTTGCCCGTCGATCCGGAGCAGGCGTCGAAAGCCGAAAACTACACGATGGACACGTTTACTTATATTTATCGCAGTGAGTACGGTAGTCCTGAAGTGGATGCAGCGCAGGCAAAAGTGAAAAAGGCGATTGTGTCCGAGGACGGCTTAAGCGTAGAGCTCGTCATTGACGGACTGAAAGAAGGGCATGTGCATGAATTGCACGCAAAGAATATCAGCACAAAAGACCAAATGCCACTGCTTCACCCCGAAGCCTATTACACACTGAATTACTTTCCGGAAAAATAGAATTCGACGATACAAGGACATGCATTGCCCCGGTGTGATCGCAAGCATTGAGATACAGGACATGCGTTGCATGCAATCAAAGTCTCGATCGCCAACCGAATGTCGCAATGGAATAGCACTGTGACACATTGATCGCAACGCTATCGGATCACGTGATTGGACATGCATTGCACTCGATAGAAGACCGCGATTCTCATTTGATTTGCTGTCTTTATTTATCGCAACGGATTTGATTATCCTTCATGGACAATCTTCTTTCGCCAATTTGTTGCAATAAAGAAATTGATATGTTAGATTGCGATCTGAAGTAGAGACCACGACTTAGCCCCACGGAGGATCTCCCGATGACACAGCCCCGCTCTAGAATCGTAGACGAGAAATTGACACGGTGGTACCACTGTCTTTCCAGGTGTGTACGAAACGCTTTTTTAATATCTGATCAGAATGGATTCGATAGGAAAGCGTGGATCGACCATCGTCTCAAAGAACTTGAATCCATCTTTGCTATTTCAGTCGCTGGATTCAGTGTTATGGATAACCACCTTCACCTCCTGCTCCGTATCGATTCCGAGACGGCACAGTCCTGGACTCCTTTGGAGGTGGCGACCAAGTGGCTTGAATTATACCCGCCGAGAATTAATCGGAAACGGGTAACTCCCACTTTCGAAATGGTAGAGCTGTATGCGGCGAATGTCGATTGGGTTCAAAAAATTCGGACACGGCTGTCATCCCTAAGTTGGTTCATGAAATGCCTGAAGGAGCCTTTGTCGAGGTTGGTAAACCGAGAGGAAAATTGCCGCGGTACTTTCTTCGAGGGTAGATTCAAATCAATCGCTATTCTGGACGACGAGTCGTTGCTAACCGTCGCAGCGTATATCGATTTAAACCCGCTTGCAGCAGGTATGGTTTCGTTGCCAGAACAGTCCCCGCACACTTCGATTAAAGAGCGTATTGACAATGTTGTAGCTCAAGGTCGATTGCGGGATGTCGAAGCGATACGCAACGGCAGTGTGCAAGCACAGAAAGTTAGCGAGGGAATCGAAGAAGACCACTGGTTGATTCCGATAGAAGATCGTCGCCGCCATGGAGCAATTCGGGCTGGCATCAAAGAAGGGTTTACACTTGGACAGTATCTGATGCTCGTTGACTGCAGTAGCCGTATGGTGCGCGATGGCAAAGCAAACGTGCCGTCCGAGGTTCAGTCGATATTTGAACGGATGGAAATTTCTGCAAGTCGATGGGTAAAGCGGCTCAGCAAGCTCCTAACGGGCAAGCGACTCTTTGGAAGCTTCATGGCAACAACCCGAGAGCGACTTAACAAAACGGCCTCCGAACTCGGTGTAAGCCAACTGTGCAGCACGGCTTAGCTGCAATCCTTTTGGCTCACGTGAATTCGCTCATGTATCGTGCAACCTTTCTAGCGAAGGATCTGGAGCAGCACATCTGTGCCGTATACCACTTTAGAGGTGAACGCTTGCCGATATTGCCTTAATGAAAAACCGCTATTTTCCGGAGGCATAGCATGTCGTAACTGTCCCGATTGATGCAAATTGCTTTTTCTGTTGTCCCTAATTTCTTGATAGCCTTTATGGTTTTAACATTCCCAACAAGTCGAGTAGTCGCAACATGAAAACAATTTCAACAAGGGCAACCTTGCGAGGGATAAGTGGAAGATGCGGGTAGCTAGTCCGCAACAACGTTATTACCATGATGCTGGTTTAACTCACGGCCTCTTTTTGCGAACTTGACTGCAACTGCCGATCAGCGTCTTAGCGGAACTGCACATGAAACGACTCTTTGCACAGCTCTTGTTCATTTGGCTTTTTTGTTTTGCTTCGTTGCACGGTACGGAATTCCAACTTCGATCGCCTCTCGATTATCAAGTGTTTCAGCGACAAACGAAAGACCTCGGAACGATTCGAATTGTCGGCCACCTTTCGGAAAGTGTACCAAAGAACTCTTTCCTTGAAGTCCGGTTGAGCGAAGACAACCATGCTGGACATTGGCAACGGATTGATTCGGTCATCGACGGACGAGAAGTATCCGCATTAGTGCAATCCAAACCCGGCGGTTGGAAAAAACTAGAGGTGCGCATTGCAAATACGGACGCGGAAATTGTCAGAGCGACCGTCGAGCATGTTGGAATTGGTGAAATTTTTGTGATTGCGGGTCAATCTAACTCGGCTAATTTTGGCGAGGGCATGCTGACAATTCAGTCCGGCCTCGTAGTTGCATTTGATGGTTTGAAGTGGAAAATCGCCAACGATCCACAACCAAAAGCTCAAGGCAATAGTGGAAGCTTTGTCCCCGCATTCGGTGACGCGTTGGTCGAGAAACTCGCTGTCCCCGTCGGCGTTGTGGCATGCGGTGCTGGCGGAACGAGCGTCCGTGAATGGCTTCCAAAAGGCTCGAAGTTCGCCATTCCACCTACCATTGAAAGTCGTGTTGAAAAAGCCCCCAATGGTCAGTGGACTTGCAAAGGAGAGGCATACGATACGCTCATTGAACAGATGAAGACGTTTGGCCCTCACGGCTTCCGCGCAGTTCTTTGGCATCAAGGGGAGAGCGACGCTAACCAGAAAGATACATCTCGTACCCTGCCCGGAAAATTGTATCGAGAGTATCTCGAGAAAATCATACTAGACTCGCGTCGAGATATCGGCTGGGATGCTCCATGGATTGTTGCGCAAGCAACATACCATGTGCCCGGGGATGAATCGTCTCCAGACATCCGCGCAGCACAAGCCTCCTTGTGGCAAGATGGAATTGCAGGAGAAGGGCCCGATACGGACACATTAAAAGGAGATCTGCGGGAGCGGAACGGACAAGGCGTGCATTTCAGCGTCAAAGGACTGAAGGTTCATGGCGAAGCGTGGGCCGAAAAAGTCGCAATTTGGCTCAAAGGTCGTCTGTAGCAGGAGGTACTGCAGCTTGAGCATTTGCCCCGAAATAGACGGATGTCTCAAGGAAAGCGAAACTAGGACATGCATTGTAATGTTTCAAAGAGAGATTTTACTTCCCAACTGCTACGCATTCCTTGCTACAGTGCATGTCCTTGTTAGGATTCTTAGTAGATGCCCGTTCGTCAGCCCTCCCAAACTGTGGCAAGCTAACAGAAAAATGTTTATTGGACCTTTTTGCAATGCCTGTCCTTCTTGGATTGCCGCTTTTGAATTGGGCATTCACAATATCTAGCCAAATCCACCACTAACATTCCGGAGCGACATTCATGATTCGGATCCATCCCGCTGCAGTCGGCCTAATTGCAGTACTTCTCCTTGCTACCATTGGTGAATGCGGAAGATCACAGGAATCCTTGTTCCAAATCTCTGGCAAGATTATCGACACCCACGGTCAGGGCATCCAAGACGTGCAGATCCTTAGTTTCTGCAGCCGGGAGCCAAACTATGCTACAAAGGAAGCCATGTCCGATGCCAACGGCAATTTTGCAATTGATGGCCCCGCAAACGGCGCTGGCACCTTACAAGCGCTCTTTCGCAAGGAGGGATACATCTGTGAGTACGCTGAAACATACCAGCGGGAACGCAAACCTTTTGTCATGCAACTCGAACCGGAGATCCCGGTCGCAGTAGAGCTCGTTGACAATAAAGGCAATCCGATACAAGGCGCAACGATCGCTCCTCACCAAGTCGATTTTCGGGGCGAATTCGCCATTGAAACGGTCGATCAAAAGTCCTTAACCCGACTCGGATTGTGTCGCGTGACAGACGCTCTGGGTAAAGCATCGCTGCGAGGTGTGAACCGCAAAATTCTTTGGGCCATCCGTGTCGATGTTCCTAGCCATGCAACTGTGTATTATCGTTTGCCTCGCGTTCAAGCCGAAGACAGTCACATGGAAACACTCCGGCTCGTCTGGAAATCGCACTCATCGAAAGTCAAATGCACCGTAAACAAGGCGGATGGAACTCCCGCAGAAGATGCCTATCTCATCTTCCTCTCCAAAGAAGAGGACGCGAACGCACTTGTTGAGAAAACTGCAACACCATTTACAAATATCATGCGCAAGCTCGATGCAAGTGGACAATTGGAATTAGAGCTTTCATCAACGGCTGTTGAAATTAGGTCTTTCTCATTCACAAGGGGCATCGAAAAGGATTTCGGCGCATTTTCACTGAGAGATGGCGAATCCCAGAACCTGGAGTTTGAATTGCCAGCGACATGCCATATCTTGGCGACTGTGTTGGATCTATCCAGCCCTGACTCAAAGCCCCGCGAAGGAATTCAAGTCGCATTGCGTCGGCAGGTCGGCAACAAGTTCCAATTCGCAAGTGGCGTTACCAACGAAGACGGAATCGCGGACATAGAAGTCACGGCCGGCGAGTGGGAATCATCCTCCGTTGATGGCGATCTACCCAAGGACTGTATCGTTGACCCTGTATCGTTCAAGGTTCGGGCGGAAACGACAACATCAACTGCCCTGGCACCTCTGATAACCATCAGCAAAGGGCGAACGATTCAGGGACGCATCGAAGGCGTCGATTGCCTCGCACTTCGCTTCGATTTCATTTTTTGCACTTACCAAACTGGCATCTCCGAGCGAGAAGCTCAAGGTAAGATTCAAACGGATGGTTCCTTTACTATCGTCTTGCCTCCCGGAGTTGAGGATTCGCAAATTACAAATTTTGAAATCACACACACACCTGTGACCAACCGCCGATCGCTCGCAATCAGGTCCCGCAAGTCGTGGAGTCTCGAGTTGAATGCCGATAAGGTATTTGGCATCGGCGTTACATTAGCGAAGGAGGATGGAAAAATCCGAATCGCCCAAGTACTGCCCAATGGCCCTGCATCTCGGTATGAACAGATAGTTACGGGCGTAGAGTTGCTGTCATTTGCAGACGACGATCATCCGAAAACGGATCTTACCAACTCGACAGTCGACGCTGCGGTTGATTTGATTCGCGGCTCAGTAGGCTCGCAAGTAACGTTGCAGATCGTCCCTATCGGTAAAGG
>CAIXME010000772.1 GCA_903920425.1 uncultured Pirellula sp.
AACATTTTGGATGATCAGCCTAGTGCGATCCGCGGCTCTGACCAAACCGACTTGACCCGTGGTTCGTTCGGAAAGCGGGACGCGTACATCGGTCCATTCGAATTGCCTCAAGGTAACTACGTTGTCGCTGTCTCCAACAAGAGCAGGACACACTTTGCGTTGACCCAGTTCAGCCAAGCCCAAGCATCCGGTGCACAAGGTGCGTTGAGCAATATTCGGCTCGAGCCAATTGATTCGGTAAGTCGCATTTCCGAAGATCGGTTCGATACGATTTCGCCATTGCGACCGACCACAGCTGCTGGGCCAGAAATGGTTGCGTTCAGCCCTGCATCAGCAGTGCCGTTCAATCTTTCGGACATCACGCTCTTCGTAAGCAATGGTGCCGCTCGCAATGTGAATTTCACTAATCCGTTGACCGGTGCGGTAGAAGCGATCTACAGCACGACGGGAACGTCAGCTGTCGATTTCAACGCTAATGGTTTTACGTCAACCAATGTCGACCTAGCCGTCGCTCCAGACGGACGAGGAATTACCTACCAACGATCAGGAGTCAACACGGACGCGAATCCAGGACGATTCATTTCGGTTGATGTTGGCAGCGGTGGATTGAATGGCGCGGGCGCTACGTTGCAAACATCGATCGCGCGAGCCGTAGCAGGCTCAAATCCCGTTACATTTGAAGTCGTTCGCACGAACAACACTCAAGGCGACGGTATGGTCTTCGACGGGTTCACTTTTTCGGACGCGATTCTGGAAAATGGAAATACGACCCAAAGCTTCTGGGGTGTTGCTCGGCATGCTCGCAATGGATCGACGGTGTCCCAGCCTGTACTCGACGCAAACTTGGCCGTTGTCGGGCTTGCTGGCGCCGGGATCACCAAGAACGTCCTGTACCGACTTACATCTTATGGCGACGCGGTAGTTGGTACTCCAAAGGACCCAGTTGGCGTGGCGGCTCGAAACGCCAATCAGTCAGCATTCGGCGCGGGTACGAACACGATCGAGCACGGTTACTTCGTTCGACAAGCTGGTGTTACGGTCAATGCCGGTTTCCAGGCTGGTCGGATTTCGGGCTTTATCGAAGCTGACGGTATTGTGACCGGCTTGGCAAGCGTAGGGAATCGACTCTACGCAGTCACGAACCAAGGTGAATTGATGAGCATGGTGGCTCGTGATGCCGGACAACAATGGTCAGATCAATACACCGTCATCCTCGACGAAAACGGGGATCCTATCCAGTTTTCTGGCGTCACCAACGGCCCTCGCAACTTGAACGAAGAAGGTGTCGACTTCTCCCAAATTTTGTTTGGGGTGACGACTGCTGGACGCATGTATGCCTTTGATACCAACGGGGTTCTGCAAAACATCTTCCCACGAGGAGCCAACTTTATTGATGGTGCCGGGTTGGTTGGAGCGACCGGAATCGATTTCTCGAGCTTGGATGTGAACTTGTTCCACTTGAGCTCGTTGGGGGCCACAGACACGTCTCACGGACGTCAGGCTGTTTTCAATAACTCGAGTGATACGCAAGCAGGTGGTGGCAACTCGCTCCGGTTTGGTTTTGCTGATCCCAATGCAGGCGTCCGTTTGCAGCCAGGGATTTGGAACAACGCTTACAACATGCCCACTCTTCACAATACGGTCGCTGGACCTGGTGGAGCACGCGGAGCAATTGAAAGCAATCTCATCGATTTGAGAGAATACTCGGCTGACGATCAGCCAATGCTCTACTTCGACTACAATTTGGGAACAGAAGCAAACAACGGAAATGCGATTGGTGGAGCTGTCCCGACTGCGGTGGACACGTTCCGCGTATACGGTTCCGGAGAGGACGGTAACTGGATTCTGTTGGGAACCAACAATGACATCGCAACCAATCCGTCGACACGGAAAGATTTCTCGGCCCAAGCCCTAGGCCAAGGGTCGGATGAATTTGACGTCGCCAACTCAGGCAATGTCGATGCATATGGTCGCAATTACGTTCCCTCTGAGTTGTTTGATCGAGGTGAATGGCGTCAAGCACGTATCAATCTTGCGTCGCTTGCAGGAAAGCGTGACGTCAAGATCCGATTCGAATTCAGCACCTCTGGCGATTTCCGTTCGGATGATGCACAGCGTGGTGGTGTCGAACTGGTTGCAGTCGAAGGACATCGTATCAACGATGGCGAGACGTTTGTTATCGATCATGGCGTCGTAGGTCAAACGACCTTTGAGTTCGAACTTGGATTGGTTTTGAATATTCCAAGCGGAGCTAGCATCCAAGACGGTGATCAGATCAAGATTGGCGCGGATCTGTTGACCTTCTCTAACAACGGCGGTCCAAAGGATATTCCGTTTAATGCCCTCAATACGCCAACTGAGTTGGCTGACGCGGTTCTCCTCACACTGGTAGCAAATAACTACACAGTCACCCGCAGCCCATTGACACGCAATGTTCTCAGCATCTCGGCGTTGGCCGGTAATCCATTGCCAACTCCAACCTCCACACTTGATTATCAAGTCCTGGGAGCTGACGACGCGATCATTATTGGCGAACCTGGCGTTGCAGCCGGAAACATTCCTGTGTTGTTCGACCAAACCATGACCGCGGTCCAAGTTCGGGATGCCGTTCGAACGTCGCTCGCTGCTGCGTTTAACGTTGTTGGACAAGAGACCAACATCCAAGTTTATCGCGTGCGAGGAAACTCCATCCTGTTGCACGATACGGTCGGTTTAACGGTTGTAGACTCCGGCCCATTGACGTTGAGCGGTGCGAAAATTGGAGATCAGTTCGGTCCGTCCGACGCAGGTCCTAATCGATTCTTTGAAGCTTCACGAGGTGCAAGAAACAACAACGTTAGTGGCTTGCAAATCGACGACATCATCATCGGTTTTGCTGAGCGAGGTGAGACGGTATACAACGCCAGCACTGCGTTCAATACGTTTGTCAACACGCCTTCGTATGAGCCAATTTTCGCATCGGGAACGACCGGACTCGAGGAAATCGAGGAAGGCACCTACCAGCTCGAGATTCGCACTGCAGCCGATTACGGGGCAAACCAAAAGAACGATCCAAGACTGTACTTTGTTGATCCAGCTACCCAAGCTGTCGTTGGTCGAACGATCAAGACTAATGACCGATTGGCCAAGTCCTATCAATTGGTGCTTACGTCGACTAGCGACGTTCGGGATGGTGATACGTTTACATTGAGCGATGGATACAATGTCGTAACATTTGAATTCGATATCACGACTTCGGCAGCGGATCGTCGGCTTGGCATTGCTCCTGGCAATGTCCCGATTAGCGTGCCACCAAATGCGACTTTGGAAGAGATGGCTCGCGCGATTCGCGATGGCATCAATAGTCCAGGTGCACAATCGATGATCAAGATTACCGCCGAGAATGGTGGTGATATGGACGGAGCCATTGCGGCAACCGGACCTCGCTCGGTAGTCGTTCAATTGCATGGCAAGGCTGCAGGGGACATCCTCGGCAATTTCGCCCTTTCCGCGAATCCTGGATTGCCAATCCAATTGGTGTTGAGTGGCCAAGATACCGTGTTCGGAGAAGATCTCGGCGATGGAAACATCAAACGCGATCAAGGTCAGTTCATCATTTCCTCGAGTTCGATTTCCAACTCGCGTGGCTTCGGCTTGAACATCGACGCAGCAGCCCAATCGCAAGGAGCACTGTCGCCACTTGCGGGACAACGTCCCTATCCAGGTGCTGTTCGAAATCTGATCAACCTCAACTCAGCTAATGTCTCCCCAGGCGTCGTGGTGATGAATAACGTCATCAATCGCAACTTGGCAGGTGGAATTCGGGTGAGCGGCGAGACGGTAGTGACCAATGGAATTGCTCCATCATCGGTTGCGAGAATTATCAACAATACTTTGTTTGGTAATAAGGCTGGTAACGATACGGGTATCAGCGTAGACGAGAATGCAACACCGACGATTCTCAATAACATCCTCGCGAATTTTGTCACTGGAATTCAGGTTGCGTCGTCAAATAGCACCGCCAACACCGTGCTAGGTGGCAACATTTATCAGAGCAACACGGCCAACGTCGCTCCGTTCTCCTTGGGTGCGTCTGAGTCCTTCGCTATTGCATTGCCACCGACAGCTCCGTTGTTTATCGACGGTGCGAACGGATACTTCTACTTGCGATCTCTATCGCAAGCGATCGATTCCTCGATTGCTTCGCTTGAGAACCGGGCAACACTGGAAGAAGTCAAGAATGCCGTTGGGCTTCCAACCAGCCCATTGTTGGCACCTTCCTTTGACGTCAACGGCCTTCGTCGAAGTGACGACCCCGCGGTGAATTCACCAGCTGGTCTCGGACAGAATGTGTTCATCGATCGCGGAGCCATCGATCGCGTTGACTTTGTCGGACCGATTGCCGTGCTGCAACGTCCGCTGGATAACGACTCATTCGGCGTCGATTCTGATCCGTTCAATACATACGTTCGCGTGAATACGAACAACTTCGATTTCTTTGAAGTTCTACTCGATGAACGGACGGGAACGGGAACGGACGCGCGTACAGTAACAGCAGCTACGGTTGTGGTTACAGAAAATGGTCGACCACTCTTCGAGGGTGTCGATTACATTTTCGGATTCAGTGCAAACAGCCGCACCATCCGTTTGACCCCATTGGCAGGATATTGGAGACGAGAAAGCGTTTATGAAATAACGCTAATCAACAAACCAACCCTACGTATTGACGCGGTCTCGGGTGCAACGCTCTTGGATGGCGACACCATCAACTTGACGACTACCAGTGGAAACGTGGCAACGCTGGAATACGACAGTGGGTACGTCTTGGGCGTGCCTCAGACATTGACCTACGTCGTTCCATCGCAGGGTTCATTCGGCGGGGGCATCGCGGACGGGCAAACCTTCACCATTACCAACGGTGCCTTGGTCGCTACGTTTGAGTTCGACACCAACAACTCCATCGGCGCTGGCAATCGACGTGTTGCGATCGCTGCCGACCAAACAACGACGCAGGTTCGCAATGCGATCTTGGCTGCGTTGTCTTCGCCTGCCAATGCAGACTTGAATTTGGCAGTGCGAGCAGTTGGGACAGACTCCCTCCAACTCGGATCATTGGCCGTTCATGCCACCGATGTCTCAGGATCGCGATTGAGTGTTCGTGGTACGGCTGCAGGCGTTGCAGATGGTCAATTGTTTACTTTCGATCCAATCGACGGACCTGCCGTAACTTTCGAATTCAATTACACCGGCGATCTAAATGTATTGCCAGGCAACCAAGTCATCACCATCAATCGTACCGACACGCCTGATGAGATTGCGGGCAAGATTGCTACTGCCATGAAGCCATTTGTGACCAACGGCTTTGCACCAGTCCAGTCCGTAGGACTTGGATCGGTATATGTCGGCGGAAAGATTGGGGACACACTGACGGTATCTAGCTCGGCGTTGACCGTTCAAGGTGCACCGGGTACATCCGGCTCGTATACCTTGTCAGTACCGCCAGCAGGTGGTTCTTCCATCAATGATGCGACGCAGTTCTCGATTCGCAACAGTGCTGGAGTTTTGGTTGTCTTTGAATTCAACAAGGACGCCAACGTAGGTGCAGGAAACCGTGGAATCTTTATCCGCGATACCGATACAGCGGCGGATGTTGCACTTGCAGTAGCTAACGCAATCTCGGTTGCTGGCCTTGGAATGACGCCAACCGCTACGGGGGCTTCCATCAAGCTCAACGAAGTACGGGGAACCGTCGTGAATGTGATGACATCTCCGTTGACACTCTCAGGTGTTTCTGGCGGTGCTATCGCAATTCCATTTGTTCCAAGTGCATCGTTCAATTCCAACCTGACCGCAACTCAGTTGATGACTGCGTTGGCTTCCGTTGGGCTGGGCGTGAAGTCCTATTCTCTTGGTTACGGTACCCTTTTGATCGAGGGCTTGTCCAGTTTGACAGGAGTTTCGACGACGCTCATCAATCCAATTTCAGATCTCGCATCCAATTGGTTGCAACCAAACCGAGCCAACTCCTTGACTCAGTTCACCATTGTCATGCCAGAAGTGAGCATCGACTTTGGAGATGCCATTGAGCGTCCAAACACGTTTGCGACCAGCAATACGTTGTTTGTCGACAATGGTGTACGCCATGCGATTTATCCAGAAGATGTTCCGCAGCTCCTATTGGGACGGTTCGTTGACGGCGACGTGGACGGAAGCCCCAGCGTAGCAGCTGATGGCGATGATTCTGAATCTTCCTTTGTGTTCTCTGCCGGTTTGCCGCTTGGCATCTCGTCGGCTGGACCAGCCCGTGTAACGGTTTCTGCTGTCTCTCCAACAATGCTTGGAAAGCAGTTCACCATTACCGATCCATCCAATAATTCGGTAACGTACCAATTTACGGATGCTACCCAAGGACCAGTCCCAACGGGCGTTATTGGCATCGACCTAACCGGTGCAACGACCCCAACAATTGCTGCGGCTCGCGTGCAGGCAGCTGTTCTGCAATCGATTTTGGATGGCGATATCACCGGAATCATTTCGGTGCTTGATGGAGATGTCGTCGCCCTCGGCGGAACTTCGGCTCACCGATTCGATCTTTCCGCAAGTGCAGGCTTCGTCCAACGCGTAGCGAAGGGTTCGATCGGACTAACCGTTCCTGCCTCGGTTGCAGGACTTGCTCAAGGTCAAACGCTTGAGATTCAAGATGGCTCTGGAAACACTGTCGTATTCCAGGTTGTCGATACCGTTGCTCCGATCGCCGTCGTGGCGGGCAATGTCGCTCTACCTGTGACGATTGCCGGTGCGACCCAGTCGAGCTTTGCAACCGCGGTCGCCAAGGCGATCAACGATGCGATTGCAAGCAACAAGTTGCGTTTGCCACCTGCAACGATTGTTGGAAATGCAGTTGTAGTGGATGCAGATGACGAAGACGGTGTTCGGTTTAATGGGTTCTTTAATCCTAAGACGCCAGCCGTGCAGACGTTTGTTACATCATCTGACTCCGGTTATCTGGATGCTTGGATTGACTGGAACCAAGATAATGATTTCGACGATGCCGGTGAGCAAATCTTGCAAACCCGTGCGGTTCAAGCCGGTGAAAATGTATTCACGGTGAGCACTCCTGTCGGAGCAGTACCTGGATACACAACGGCTAGATTCCGTTTGAGTGCGACCGGTGGTCTGTTTACCTACGGACTAGCGGTTGGTGGTGAAGTTGAAGACTACGTCATTGAAGTTCTGGCCGGCGAGCCACCAGTTGCTGTAAACGACCCAGATCTCGCTGACGCAGACAAGTATCGTGTCAATGAAGATGGTGTGCTGACCGTGTCGGCCGCGTTCGGAGTTCTGAAGAACGATACGGACAGCGATACTCCTAAGTCGGACCTACGAGTCTACGATATGGATGTCAACGCTCCGGGCGTACAACCAGTCGTTACGACACAAAACGGTACGTTGGTATTGAATGCAGACGGATCCTTTGTTTATACCCCGGCACCGAATTTCAATGGACAAGACACCTTTGTCTACCAAGTGACCGATCCGAGAATGGTTGGCAATCAGCCTGCGACGGTAACGATCACCGTCAATCCTGTGAATGACGTGCCATTTGCAAACAATGATACGATCACGATCAGCGAAGATGCTGTTCAAGCATGGAGCGGTGCCCTCTTTACGTCGAATGACATCCAAGGCATCACTTTGCCTCTACCTGGGCTACCAATCACCAATGAAGCTGGACAGAATCTACGAGTCAAATCGGTTCAATTGATCGATTCGACAGGTGCACCACTGGTGCCACGAACCGGTGAAACGTTGTCTGTTGCCGCAAACACGATTAACTATCGTCCAGGCAGCAACTACAACAGTTTGATCAATGGACCAGTCCGAATCCTGCTCGAAGTTGAAGACGATGGTGTTTCTGGATTCCCTGCGATTGCGGATCCAAAGCAGGCGTTCAGCACTCTGACCGTCAACATCACTGCGGTCAACGATCGTCCTGAATTCACCATCCCTAATCAGACGATCTCGATTACAGAGGATCCTGTTCCTGGTAACCAAGTTCGACTCAATTTCCTTAGCAACATATTGGCTGGGCCTGCTGCAGACCTTGCCAACGGCGTCGGTCCTGCTGACGACGAGCTAGGGAACATCGTTGGTGTACCTGGCCAAAATGTATCCTTCCTGGTTCGAGCCATCGATCCTTCGCGGTTCACAGCTACTGGGCAACCAGCAGTGATCCGAACCGGTACGGACGGCGCGTTTACGTTTACTTTGGCTCCGGATGTCAACTCGGCGAACTCGGGACCAATTTTGGTCGAAGTCATCGCTCAGGACGATGGAGGCGGAACGCTCGCACAGTCGCAATCGATTCCTCAAACGATCACGCTTCTGGTGACACCAGTAAACGATGCTCCTGAGTTTACGATTTCGACTACTAGCTTCAATACAGTTGAAGACGCCCCTCGAACGGTGATTGCGAATTTCCTTTCAAACATCACTCCGGGTCCAGTTACAGCTGTAGACGAAGTTGGCCAGTCTTCGGGGGTAACAGTCGACGCCGTTACGCCTGAGTACTTTAGCATTCGACCACGCATTATCGGTGCAGGTGATTTGGAGTTCCAACTAGCTCCAAACGTGAACAGCTTGTTCACAGGAAGTCTCAACATCGTTATCACGGTTACCGACAACGGTACACCTAATGCGACCACGACCAAGACGTTAACGATAACGGCAGCGGACATCAACGATGCACCTTCCTTCTCGTTGAACAAAGCTCAGGTTATTGTTCCAGAAGACAATGAACTGTTGAATGGCATTCCTGTATCCACCGAACTTGGACTCGGAAAGAATATTTTCGCAGGTCCAGCGGGGATACCTGGTGTAGGTGCAGCGGACGAGAATGGCCTTTTCCCAAGTGTTCCGGCTCAAACGCTGACATTCAATTTGACGATCAGCAATCCTGGCCTGTTCTCACAACAGCCGGTGATGGACAGCGCAGGGAATTTGACCTTCAAGACTGCACCGAACCGAAGCGGATCTTCCGTCGTGGTTGTCCGACTCTCTGACGACGGACGAGTAGGTCCACCGCCAAACAACAATCTTGGGCCAACAGCGACGTTCACGATTGTCGTCACCCCGGTGAATGACGCACCTGAATTCGTCATTCCTGCAAGTCGAAGTGTGAACGAAGATCAGGGTGTCGTTTCAGTGCCGGGCTTTGCCACAGGAATTCGACCTGGACCTGGTGGAGCCTCGGACGAAAGCAATCAAGAATTGCGATTCATCGTCACGGCTGAGGACCCAAGTGTATTCTTGGTACCGCCAACGATCCAACCAGATGGTACGTTGGTGTTCCAGACAGCCAAAGATGTCAACAACAACACCGCTGGCATCAAGCGTCGGATCTTTGTTTCCTTGATCGACTCGGGTGCTGACGCACCACCGCCTAATGACAACTTGTCCGATGAACAGACATTCGTTTTGGATATCAATCCAGTCAACGACTCGCCAATTCCTGACGTCCTGACGCTTTCCGGAGTCGAAGACCAGGCGTTAGATGTAGACGCTTTGCTCGTGACTGCTGGTGATGCACCTGGTCCTGCTGATGAATCAGCTCAACTAGTTCGCATGACACAAATCGAGCGAACAACGGACAAGGGTGGAGTCGTTACGCCGGTCTTCTCCGGAGGACGCATCGTATCCTTCCGATACCAACCACCTTTGAACTTGGTGGGTGACGATATCATTCGTTACGTGGTTTCGGATAACGGAGTGCCACAGGAAAGTGCGACTGGAACCATAACGATCCAACTGTCTGCCGTGAATGATGCTCCGCAATTCGTTGCTGGACCTGATATCACGGTTCCAGAAGACGTTGCACCGTTCTCGGCTGCTTGGGCAACGAACATTCTTGCGGGCCCACCTTCGGCAATCGACGAAATCTCTGGCGCAACAGCTCAAACGGTTGCATTCGAGATCACAACTAACAATGACGCTTTGTTTGCAATCAAGCCGTTCATTGATTCAGCAGGTGTTCTTAGCTTTACATTGGCTAGGGATGCGAACGGACGTGCAGTTGTCGATGTGACTGCTGTCGATAGTGGAGCCACAGGTGGATTGAACGTCAATCGCTCGGTTACCTCCAAGCTAACTATCATCGCCAACCCAGTGAATGATGCTCCAGGATTCAACGTTCTCGGAAACATCACAATCGATGAAGACTCGAGTCGATATTCGGCTACTGCGATTAGCAACATTGTTCCTGCTGCAGGCATGAACAATGTGCCAGCGACTGGAACCGACGAAGTGGGACAGACTGTTACGATCCTAACCAGCAACAGCAATCCTTCCTTGTTCTCGGTGCAGCCGTTTATCAATTCGGCTGGAGTGCTTGAATTCGTTCCGGCTCAAGATGCGACGGGATCAGCGATCGTGAGCGTAATCGCTCGCGATAACGGCCCGAACACATTGCCGAACGTAAACGAGTCAGCTCCGAAGACGTTTACGATCACTCTTCGCCCTGTCAACGATGCCCCAATTGGCGTCAATGACCGCTATACAACAGGCGAAGACACGGTCCTGACCGTCAATGCACCAGGCCTGCTGTCGAATGATCGGGATGCAGACTTCCCAGGTGATACGATTTCTATCGATACATTCCAAGCGACGAGTTCGTTGGGAGCGATTGTCTCCGTGCTGCCAGATGGTTCCTTCTCGTATGACTCTCGCAATTCGGCTCAATTGCAACGGTTGGTCGATGGAGAGACAGCGACGGATACGTTCACGTATACCCTACGTGACGCGGCCGGTCTAACCAGCAACTTGGTGACAGCAACCATCGTCGTATCTGGTGTCAATGATAGCCCTGTCGCAGTCAACGATAGCTTTAGCGTACCATTCGGTATCAGCGAGCTTCTCAATGTGCTGGCCAACGACAAGGATCCTGACTCGACGATCGACCCACGAACGGTTGAAATTGGGCAGCTTGCTGCTCACGGAACCGCGGTCGCTCTTTCGACCGGTCGCATTGAGTATCGTCCGGCTGCTGGATATCGAGGTCCTGATTCGTTCACATACCGAGTACGAGATGCCTTCGGTGCGATTTCTAACGAAGCGATCGTGACGATTGTTGTCAACACTGCTCCAGTGGCTGTCTCTGATGCGGTTCTTACAACCATCAACACTCCTGTAGTGATTGATGTTTTGAGAAACGACGCAGATCCAGATGGAACACTCAACCGTGCTTCGGTTTCGATTGCGAGCGGGCCCGATGTCGGATCCGCCACGGTCAGCTCCGATGGAACGATTCGATATGTGCCACCAGCTGACTTTATCGGCACGGCTACCTTGCAGTATGCTGTACTTGATAACGAAGGCTTGTCCAGTAATTTGGCGACGGTCACAGTCCGAGTTACCGGTTCGATCCATCAAAATCCAACAAATCGTTTGGACGTAAACAATGATGGATTTGTATCGCCAATCGACGTGCTGATTGTCGTTAACGACCTCAATTTCAATGGCACACGAGTTCTGCCAAGCACTCTGCCAGTTCCACCGTACTTGGATGTCAACGGTGACCGTTCGGTTTCGCCGCTTGACGTGTTGGAGTTGATCAACTTCATCAATCAACGCGGTGGAGCAGGTGCCGGTGAGGGCGAAGGTTCCATGGCTAGCTTGGGCTATAGCCAACAGAACGTTCTGATGGTGCCAGAAGAAGAAATCATTCGAGCTTCGGCCGAGATCGAATTGCGAACTGAAATGACAAGGCAATTGGACTTGGCAGTCGCTTCGGTTGTCAACGAAAGCGTCGTCTATGGCCCTGCATTGCCGACCGTCGACAGTGATTCAGAGGATTCGGACGATACGCTCGAGAGCTATCTCGCAAGCTGGGTAACGACCAAGAACAAGAAGTCTGGTGAAGCGATCGATTCGGTCTTCACAGATGAAAGCTGGTTGTAACCAACTGAGTTGACTGGATGATTGAATAACATTGCAAAGGACTCCGGTTTTCCGGGGTCCTTTGTTTTTTGGGGTACTTCAATTGCCACGTGGTGTGCGAGCTCTGGGCCTTCGCATTGAGCTATCTGATCAGCTATCGCCTTATCCTCTTGGCACACCATTGGGCTCGCCCCGATGGATGCGTGACTGGCTGGCTACAGAGACGCCGCGCTTGAAACACCCGAATTCCCTCTGGCCGAAGGCGATGGGGAGGAGGGAAGCGCAGGGCGATGGTCTGGTAGCCTTTCAGTCATAGCCCACCTGGCACTGGGCCAGGTGTGGCTTGCGAAGCCCATATGGTTTGCGAAGTTTGGGCCTTCGCTTTGAGCTATCTG
>CAIXME010000773.1 GCA_903920425.1 uncultured Pirellula sp.
CGCAAGCACTTCTGCCGACAAGGACTGATATCTTCTCGCAATGACGTTTTGTGGATCCGATCGAGCCAAATCATCAGCCAACTCGAGTGCCTTCTTGTAGTCGGATTGTGCATTGCCCACGTCTTTCAAAAGCATGCGAGTGTCGCCACCCTTCATGTACGAAACAAACAGCTCCTGACTCAGTTTCAAGTTTGCTGGCTCTGCTGTGCGCAATTCTTCTCGCAAACGTCGAGATTCGAGATAGGAATCCATGGCCTTTTCCATGAGTCCCCGTTCTGCGGACATGTTGCCGATCCGGTCTAGCGAGGTACACAGATCTCGTTTGGCAGTGACATTGTCAGGCCTCCCCAGGTACAACTCGGTTGCGATCGCCAAGTCTTTGTCGTAAAGCTGTGTCGCAAGCTCGAGATTTCCATCATGAACCGCGATATCGCCGATTCTAGAATAGACAATGCCTAAGCGTCTTTTGATCTCAATATCGTGCGGTGATTCTTGTGACAAACGCTCTAGTATCTGCTGTGACTCAACAAAAGCCGCACTTGCGAGTTTGAAATCGCCATCCTGAAGATGAATCTGGCCTCCGTAGTCGACTGCAGCCACTACATCCAAAGCTGCCTCCGTGGAATCAGGCGACTCTGCTAACAGCGTTCTACGCATCTCCAATGATTCCTTGAGCAACACAAGAGATTCTGGTGTGCGAGCCGTCTGACGAAGGACTTCAGCCTGCTTCTGTTTGATGGTCGCGATCATGCGACGCGATTCCTTGCCATCCTGAGGAGTCGAACGCTTTGCGATTTCCATTGCCTCGGCATACATTTCCCCTGCCGCCTCGAGCGGCGAGAGCATCTTTTCTTTCGATCGTTGCCATTCAAGTTTGATGTCCTTCGTACCAACGCGTGCGAAGAGGTCGCCAAGCTCGACGAGCGCCGTCGCATTGCTTAGGTTGACTTGATCTTCTGTGAAGTCTTGCGAAACCTCCCCCAGTTTGTTGAGAACGGTGGTCAGAACGTTTCGTTGAACCGCTGCACTGCCTGGAACATTGGCCAATCCACGCTCGACATCGAAAAGGAATGTATTGAGGATTCCGAGGACACGCTGACGCTGGCGAACCGCTTCTTCTCCATTCTCTTTTGCGATGGCAGCGTTCTGTGAAGACTCCTGTGCAGATGCTTGTTCTCTCAAGTAGGACTGTCGCAGCGATTCATTCTTTACCGAGAGCATGCTCAGGGTGACACCCATGGCCAGCAAGGTAACGCAAAGCCCAGCAATCCCACCACCGACAACGATCGGGTGTGCCTTGGCCCATCGTTGGACTTTTTTTGTAGCTGTATCTGGAAGCACGGAAACTGGCTCATCCACCAACCAAGCTTCTAAATCCTTGGCCAACATTTCCGCAGACAAATACCTGGCAAACGGATCCATGTGCATCGCTTTTCGGCAGATTGCCTCAAGCGGTTTGGGAACAGCGATGGTTCTTGCTTTTGATCCGTTATGATGATGCGCGATAAGCGTTTTGGTATTTGTGTCGATAGAGATAGGGTGCCCATCCCATCCGCTAGATTGACTCCGCCCACTCTCGTTCTTCGATGGCGATTCGGTTGGTGCAGCCTTGCAAAAATCTAGTGTAGGGATCGTATTCGTCAGCATTTGAAATAGCGTCGCCCCGAGCGAATAGATGTCGCTTGCAACGGTGATTTCGTCATTCCGACCGATCGATTGCTCTGGGCTCATGTAGCCGGGAGTTCCAACGATGGTCCCATGCAATGTCTTGCTGGAATCGATGCACGGATTTGCTTCCTGGCGATTTGACGGCTGGTTGTGTTGATTTGGAGAGCCAAGATTTTTTGCTAGCCCCCAGTCCACCACGAGCGTCTCACCAAAGTTTCCAACCATGATGTTGCTCGGCTTAAGATCGCGATGCAAAACCCTTCGACTATGAGCGAATCCAACCGCTCTACAAACGGTTATGAAACGCAGCATGAGATCTCGGGCTGCGGCGTTGTTTCGAAAATCGATAGCGAGCACGTCTGTGCGGTGCAATTCCGATATCGCGACCTGCATGGACCGACCTTGAATGAGACGCATCGCATAATAAGGGCGACCATCGGATCGTCGTCCCGTAGCGTAGATCGGGACGATATTGGGATGCTCCAGATTTCCAGTAACCGTAGCTTCCGCTTCAAAGCGTTGCAAAACAGCTCGATCGTTGGCAAACTTTCTTTTCAGTTCCTTAATCGCGACTTCGCGATGGAGATCTCGATCGAATGCGACAAAGACGGTGCCAATTCCGCCATGCGCCAAGTTTCGTACAATGCGAAACCGAGTCGACGGAGAATCCGCGTTTTGGGGCGATTCTTCTGTCGCTTGATCGGGTAGAGGTGCGGCTCCCTGTTCCAGCGTCGTGCTTGGAGTGGTCGCGTTACCATGCGTATCCAGGTTGGTGTGGACGATTGGTCGCGTTCCAGTACGGGATTTGAGCGACTCCCAATGTTCGCGAATGAACTCATCGAATCCGGGGAACCGTTCGAGCATGGCATCCGGAGAATCCAATTGATCCCAAGCATCGAGGATTTCCATCTCAATTTGAATTAGCTCTAAACGCAGTTGAGCTCGGATTTCTTCGTCAGACTCTTGCAAGATCGCTTCGATGGAGACGTTCCTACCTTGCGTTCGGCTGGATTCGTATTCGCTGCAGAGCGAATCGATTGCCGCAAGCTGATCATCGGATATTTCTGAAAAATCAGGATCGAAGGGTTTCATGTGTGGCATTGCTGCAGTCTAGCGCGATGAATCATGTATCGGCGCGAAAGCTTCCAGCATTGGAATTCCTTGTAGATTACGTTGGAAGCCGGGAGGTATACCTAGCCTTACTCTTGAATCACCGTCATACGGAAATCCGTGACATGCTCTTTATGCATTCTCGAAGGGATTGGGCAACTCGGATGAGTCGAGCCAAATGCGTCGAATGCGTTCCAACTTTCTCTGGACAGTACGTCGTGTGACTTTCATGATTTCAGCGGCATCCTCGTTGGTGTGCCCCTCTAGCTTGAGCAGAACGAGCTGTTTGAGGTCCGATTCGGGAAGCAGGCACATGAGGTGTTCTGACATATCCGCTACTTCGGCTGCAAACGCCGGGGTAGGCTCCTGAGCGGGGAGCGACTGCATCAGACCGATGCCAGAACCGTCGATGGGTTGCAGCATCGCTTCGGTAAGTGTTTGCTTCGCATCGCGCCGCTGTTGGTGGTCATAGCGGTATCGATTTGCAATCTTGCGGCTCGTAATGACAACCAACAAGGCCCACAAATTGCCACGATCCGCAATTTCCGGAAACCGCTGTGACTCGATTCCTCGACACAGGCTCCGGAACGCGCTGACGGCAGCGTCCTCTTCATCGTAGATGCGTCGCGTTGCCGGACTCATGCGACTCCGTGCGAAAACCATCAGTCGTTGGCAAAAATGCGCCCACAACCGGCTAGCCGCGTCATGATCCGCGACTGCGAGCTGTTCAATCCACAAGGAGATCGGCTCATGCGAAGAATTGCCGAAATGATCGGAAGCGGATGTCACAGAAATTTTTGAAACCGTGATTGAGGTATTAGGTTCCCATTCAGGTGGGCTAACTTGCCACTATTGTAAACAGAAAGCCAGGCCATGACAGTTTTTTCTAGACCCTCATTCTATGCCGTCCTCATTGCTGGCTGCATTTTCGTTACAAGCATCGCTCATGGACAATCGAACGCCAACAGTTCGATCGGCAAGTCACCCAAAGCGGCATCCAAGGCTGTCCAACCCGCTCCCGCAAAGATGGTCAACGGTAAACCGCAAGGTCTTTACTACATGCAAAAATATTGGATCGCCACGCGCTATCTTGAAAAGTCATGCTGGTACTTCGCACCGGATGGAAAGTTCTACGAAAACCTCTCTTCAGGATTCTCTCCAGCGGAATTGGATGCACATAAGGGACTAAAAGGGACATACAAAATGAGCCAAGGCTCATTAGAAGTCACTTGGTCCGACGGCAAATCATCGAAAGCCGAATTAGAAATTGTGCCGGGTGGATTCAATTGGGATACGGGGATGTTCTTGCCCGTTGAACCGGTCAAGCCCGGGAAGACGATCGCGGGAATCTACGAAGGTGGGACATCCTTGGGTGGTGGAAGCAATTCGATCATCATTTCTAAAACGCTTCGCCTAGATGCAGATGGAAAATACTCCATGAGTGGAATCTCGTCGCTTTCCTCTTCAAGCAACGGTACGCAAGCAAAAGCAGGCGGACAGAGTGAAGCGAACGGCAGTTGGAACCTGGACGGATTCGTACTTCGCATGACCACCTCCGAAGGGGCATCCGAACAGCATATTGCTTTCCCATTTTATGATGAAAAGACGTCGACCTCTCCCGATCGCCTATTCGTGGGCGGCACCATGTACAAGCTTATCAAGTGATGATTGCGATGCGTGATTCTGAAAAAGCGAAAACCTGATAGCCACATAGATCTCTGATCTGAGCGGAACAGGAATCTGAATTCCGAGCAGTAATCGGATATCAAAGTAACGTACTCGTGAACTAGTTGGTCGGCCAAAGAATTGGTAGGCCAATATTGAATTGGCCTGCAGCAACAGATGCAATTCATCTCTCTGTATCGATTACACGTGACAGAATGATTTGCATAGAGATTCGCTCCTGTGGCATGCCGTGCCATCAAACGACTTTATCTGTCCAACTCACCATGCAGGTTCTCATGAGTGTTCTACCACTTGTGCATTGGTGAGTATTGCACCGGCACTACACCTCGCGATACGCGTCGAGCTTCTTCTCGCCTACCTCATTTTTCATTCTCGCATCCGCTCGCCTTTTATTGTCACGTTCTGTTCGGATTTAGTGATTGAAGGGTTATTACCATCAACTTCATCGACCTGAGTCTTCTGCAGGTTGCCAAAAGATCCCCACCTCTGATATCTCACCTCTACCATGGACCATAAGAAAAATAGCCGTTTCGCGTTAAAGGGCATGTTCACAACGAAAGACCAAATCCGCAGGCGTTCCAGATTGAGACGCCTAATGGTCGAGCATCTAGAAGACCGGAGAGTGTTTAATGTCGAGTGGAGAAATCCCGTTGACTCGATCGATGTAGATAATGATGGAACCGTTTCGCCTCTCGATGCGCTGGTTGTCATCAATCACATCAACGCAGCTGGATCCGGGTCGCTCGCGAATGTTCGAGACCCGAACAACCCTTATCTGGACGTAGATGGTGACCAGAGCGCTTCACCGTTGGATGTGCTGAACATTGTCAATTACTTGAATGCGAATGGTGGAGGGGCTCGCAGTCTAGCAGAGAATTCAAGCCAATTCGTACAAGAAACCAGTGTGACTATTACCCTCGGCCAAACGGCCGGCACTCGGAACTATCGTGTTGAAATCGACGGCCAATTCGATTCGAGCGATAGCTCTGCAGGCTTGGAAGATTTGCTTGCGGTGTACTTGATGGATCCCAAAAATCCAACGACGACGCTGCTGGATCGCGGGACGAACGGAACTGCTTTGTTAACTCTCGCCGGTAGCAAAGCCGAGTTTATCCCAGGCCGTGTTCGCTGGGATGGATCGATTCTAGATATCGATCTGAGCGATCTAGCAATCAGCGATACCGCGCTGCTTAAATTCCAATTACTTAACAACGACAGCGATAGCAACACCAGAGTAACGATTCGGCCGCTTACCAACGAAGTCGACGTCGATGCAACAAGCAGTCCTACGCCTTTCTTCGCAGAGTCGGCTGTCGCGGCGGGTGCGCCATTAACTCTTTCCAATCTAATTCCACTTGCCTCTGGTTTTGTGCAAATCGGCAATGTCCGTTTCGATGCGACCACAGGCAAGTACCAAGCAGAGCTTCGAGTTCGTAACGACGGAGAATCACTCGGTCGAGACGTCGCTGTCGTATTCCCAGGTCTCCCTGCAGCGGTCTCGCTACGCAGTCCTTCCGGAACAACATCGGTAGGTGAGCCCTATATCAACTTAAAACCTGCTATTCAACGCGGCGGTCTAACTAACGGTTCATGGACCGAACCGGTAGCTATTGAGTTCAATAATCCTGGCGAAGTGCCTATCGTGCTCAAGCCCAAGGTACTTGCCGCTACAAATCATGCACCGACACTTGCCGCGATCGCCCCACTCACTGTCATGCCAGGGGGAGTGCTGGAAGTATCGCTCAATGCAGCAGATCAAGATGGCGACGCAATTGCTTTTTCGTTGGTGACGTCAGATGGAAACGTTTCCTTGCCGACTGGAAGTGTGGGATCGTCGGGAAATTTGACATTTCGGCCTACGCCATCGCAGCTGGGGACCTATCAATTTGAAGTGATCGCAAGCGATGGGGCTCTCGAAGCGACTCGCTCAGTTACGCTCAACGTCGTGGCCGATCCGATCACAACGACACGCGTCTCCGGAAAGATTCTGAAAGTGAACGGTCAACCGTTGGCGAGCATGCCGATCCAAATCGGTGCCGTTCAAGGACTCACGTTAGCGGACGGTTCGTTCACACTCGACTTGGGCACAGGCACGGTGGTTAGCGATACGATCAGGGTTCGCGGCGAGCTCATAACCGGCCCAAAGGCATATCCTTTCATTGCAGAGAAGCTCGCTTTCATCCTGGAACACGAAGTCTATGCAAACGTGAATAACGTTATCGATCGGCCGATTTATCTGCCGGAATTGGATATAGCCGGTGGATCGAAGGTAGACCCTACAAAGGACGTAGCGGTTCGACAACAAATTGCAGCTGGCGAGACTGCTGAAATCTTTGTCGCGTCAGGAACGCTGACCAACCAGCAGGGAACGCCCTTTAGCGGCACTCTCAGTATTACCGAAGTTCCGATAGCGTTTACGCCGGCCTCTCTACCACGTGGTCTAAGCCCTGATTTGGTGGTTACGATTCAGCCGGGTGAAATGGTCTTTGCGAGACCAGCGCCGCTGTCATTACCCAATCGTTCAGGTTGGGGGCCGGGATTGGTCATGGATTTGTGGTCCATTAATCCGGTCACGGGGGAATTCGATGACGTAGGTGACGCTCAGGTTAGCGCCGATGGAAAGACAGTTGAAACTATTTCTGGCGGAGTACGAAACAGCTCATGGCATTTTGTAGGGGGGCCGCCCCCCACGCCACGCGTCAACGGTCCACGCAATCCGGAGTTGGGCTGTGGCGCGTGTCCTGACGAAAAGAGGTTCAACTCCGATATCGAACTTCATTCGGGCACCGTCATTGAAACGCACCAGCTGGTTCCGTATCAGTCACAAGGTGTAAATCGTGGGATGAGTTTGGTGTTCGACTCGCTTCGCGCCGATCCGCGACCGATCGTCCACTTCGGTTTCGAAGACCTTGATACAAATAACTTCTTTCCATTCTCAAGTCAGCGCAGCAAGCTGCGCCTCGTTGCGTCGATGTTCGTCGAGCGAGGTTCTTTCGAGATGACCGTTCCAGGTCTTCCGTACAATCAGGCGAACCCTTACGCAAACGTGTTAGGCGGCGATGAACACTTTTGGAAGCTGCCTGAAGATCGTGGCTCGGTCGACGCGGCCTTGCAGGTAGACTTGCGCGATCAACCGACCGGCGTGTACGTTTACTCAGTGGATACGGGCATCTATTTCTTCACAGACGGACGAGCTCCAGGTTCGTCGAGTAGGGCGAGAGGGAGTCTAGTTGTTGTCAATTCGATCAATAGTCCATTTGGAGCGGGTTGGGGAATCGCAGGCCTTCAGACACTTGTCGAGGATGCAAATAGATCGGTCATGCTCGTAGATGGTAACGGCAGCGAGCTTTTGTTTGGCTACGATCCGCTATCAGGAGCCCTGGTTTCACCCGTTGGCGATTTTTCTCAATTGGTTAAGAACGCAGATGGAACGTTTCAACGAACTCTCCAGGATAAAACCGTTTATCGCTTCAACGCTAGCCGGAACCTGGTATCGATTACGGACCGAAACAACAATGTAACGCAGTACACATACGATGCTCAGGGCCGTCCGACAGGGATGATCGACCCAACTGGGCTCACCACGACCTTCACTTATTCGGGTGATCGCGTTTCGGAAATAACCGATCCTGCTGGTAGAGTGACGCGATTAAGTTACGACATCGCAGGCAATCTTCTGAGAGTTACGGATCCTGACTCGTCTACGCGCAATTGGCGGTACGATGCCTCCCGTCATATGGTCGGCGAAACCGATCAGTTAGGGAGACAGGAACGATCCACCTATGGGTTTCACGGTCGTGCCACAAGTGCAATCAGAAAGGATGGTTCACAAGTATCGGTACAGTCACCCGCAACCGATGGGCTCTATCCGCCTGATGCTACTCTCGACTACGCGAACGCACCGGTGGCATACTCGCTTTCCAATGAAGCGGAGTCCATCTTCGTCGATGGCAATGGGAATGTAACACGAACCGTGCTTGATGCAGCTGGTCAAGCCATTCGGAAATTCGATGCTATTGGCGCAATGCCATCTGTAGTACGCGACAGCAACAATCTTCCAATCGCGAATTCGAACGCGCGCGGCTTTGTCACTTTAAACAAGTTTGATGAAAGTGGCAATCTAATCCAATGGCAGGACAATCTTTCCGTACGGCAGGGGGACGACCCATCCACTATCGGATTCATGTTCGGCAATTTCAAACGAAGGGGCGAGAAAGACCTATACAGTTTCATTGGAAAGGCTGGTGAGCCTATTCTTATCGATTTCATTCGCCCAAAGAATGACTATTCTATCAAGGCCAATGTCTACGCTCCCAGCGGTAAGCAATTGTTCCACGAAGTCATCCAATTGCCGGAGGACGGAACTTATCGAGTTGAAGTACAGAATGTAGGCGATCCGGGTGAGTATGCGGTAGCTATTCGGTCGATGAGCAATGCACCCATCATTGAATGGGGAAAACAAACGTTACCGACCGTTGAGCCTGGCGAAGATGTTGTTTATCGATTCACCGCAGAGCGGGATCAGCGGTTTGTGTTTCAACATTCAGCGACCACACAGTCTGACAATTGGTATGTAATAGGTGCGAATGGAGTGTCGGCAGAACGACCTTACTATCTGAAGAGCGCAAACCAATTCGAGTTCCTTGCGCAAGCAAGTGGTGAGTACTATCTGTACTACAGGGTTTGGCCAAGTGAGACGATAGATCCACAGGCTTTTCAATTCACCGCCAATCTCATCGACACGATACCCGTAGTGAAAAGTGGATATGGCACGAATTACGATGGGACTTTGCAACCCAATGAAGAGCGTGAATTCTTGTTCAGTGGTTCGCAAGGCGGGTTTGTTACGTTCGATATCAAAAGCGACTACAGCGAGATGCATTTGGAACTGAAAGGTCCGCAAGACCAGATTCTTATCCAGGCTGGTTCGCTAACTTCGCTTCGGAATTACGTATTCTTCCAATTGCCTTATTCCGGAATGTTCAAGATGGTTTTGCGTGCACCGCTCACTCAGGTTGCCACCTACCAGTTTAGTATCCTGGACTTGGCCTCGGCGACAAAGGCACAGTTCAATTCCGTCATTGAAGGCTCGCTGTTAGAAAACCAATCCGCAGTCTACCGTCTAAATGGGACCGCAGGGCAGCGACTCATGCTCAAGATTAACGATTTCGTGTCTGCCCGGCTAATCTCTTCCGTTTCCACATACAAGAAGGACTATCTTGTAAACGGAATCCTAACTCTACCTGACACGGGCGAGTACTATCTCATCATCAACCGAGGAAGCGAAGCAGGGCCTTTTTCCTTCAAGTCGATTGATTTGAAGCAGATCCCGTTGGTGGACGTTGATCAGGACATCAAAGGCACGTTCACAACCCTTGGTGAAGATAAGTACTTCCGTTTCAAGGCGACATCAAACAATGGCTTGTTCTTGCAGAATCTAGGGATCTCTTTCATAACGACTCCCGAGGTTCTGGGGGAAGGGCGGATTATCTTCGATGGCGACTACAACGGTCTCTACAACCGCTACTTTAAACTTGAAAATGAATTTGGGAGTAGCCAATACGATGAGTTTATCCTCATTGCCAAGAACCCCGCGGATTCTGAAGTATTTTTACCCCACGCGTTCGGCTTTCGATTGCACGAACAATACGAGAACACTACGCCAATAACGATCGGACAAACGGTGTCGGGTCGTCTTGAAATCAGCGAAGTTGACACGTACACGTTTCAGGGAGAAAAGGGTACGAATCTCTACGTGGACTTGCGCAAAAGTCCAGGGCAAGCTTCCACCAACGCGACATGGATACTGATCGGTCCTGATGGTAATGAAGTTCGTTTACCAAATGGAGCGAACCTTGGAGGTGACATTGGAGCGGATCAAGGGCCATTCAGTTTGCCGGCGACGGGAACCTATCGCTTGCAATTGTCTAATCTGCAAGCTGCAAAACCCACCAACTACCAGTTTCGATTGTTCGATGTCGTTAATGCTTTGTTTGTGTCTGTTAATTCTCCATTATCACGCCAACTAGAGAGCGGTTCCGCTTCAAATTGGTTTCGCTTTAACGCTGCTGCAGGACAACGACTGAAGTTTGAGCAGACATCGGCAACGACCCAGATAAAGGTTTACGCACCAAGCGGTAGGTTAGTCCTGGATACAGGAACAAACGCGGTGCAACATATCGGGATTTCAGAGACCGGGTCTCATCTCGTGCTCGTTAGCGGGCGCGATCCAAATGTGGCTACCCCCGTTTCCTATGATTGGCTCATTTCACTGGCGAATGACACACCCGTTGAGGCATCAGGATTTGATGTTTTGTACAAAGGAACCGCGAAAGATGGAGACGTTGTTGCAACGTTTTCGGGCAACGCTGGACAACAAATTCTCTTTCGACAAACTGTGGGTTATGATCCATTTCGAAAAGACAGCGTGTATATCGTCGGGCCAACTGGCGAAATTATCGCAAAGTCGCCTGTTGCCGGCGACTTTACTTTCGTATTGCCTGATTCAGGACAGTACACAGCTCGTATCGCAGGTCCAAACGCTCCATTTGAGGGAACGGTTTCGTACGCTTTCATCCTTGCGAAATACTCTTCTATTACGCGGATGAATCCGGGAACGATTTACTCCGTGCCCGCACCAGCTTCGTCTGGTTTTTCGGAAACATTCACTTTTGAGGCAACCGCTGGACAGGAGCTTGTTATCGACTTGATTTGGCCGGATTCCTTCAACGACGACTTCGATACAAATCAACGGCTAACCCTTTATGTCGAGTCACCAGACGGAGGTTACACATTAACTAGAGGCGTACCATTCGTTGTTACGAAGACCGGCACGCAGTTCGTTAAAGTTTACGGAAGCAGTGGTTATGCAATAGCTCTTCGGCTCCACAACATCGGCACAACGCCGAAGTTGCCGCGAGATACATTGCTCGAAGGGACCAATTCGCTCAAATTTGAAGATGTATATCGACGCTTCGATGTTGCTGCAGGTGAGAGGATTTTATTGAAAGCTAACGGCGCACATTGGAGAGTTGCCCACACAAACGAGAAGATTCCATATTCTGAAATCATGTGGTCACGTGTTGAAACCGTTCCTGGTACTTTCCATTACGAAGGGCTTGTCGAGTTCGCCACGGCTGGCACTTACTGGTTGGTACGCCTCGGTTCATCTAAAATCCCGCAAGAATACTCGATAGTAATGACGACTCAACCTGTCGAACCTGTATTCCCAATGACCGATGGAACGCTTAGCCTTGCGAAGTACTCCTATGACTCAACCTTCAACCAGCTAACCAGCCAGACCGACCAGCAAGGACGACGAACCGAGTTCGATGTTGACCCAGCTAATGGCAACACTCGTTCGGTCACGAACATTGTCGGTCTACCGGGTGGGAACGACGATCTACTAACAAGCCTCACCTATCTGGCATCAGGTCAAATCGACACTGTAACCGACCCGATAGGTCGAATTCTTGACTTCGATTACGATTCGCGAGGGAGACTCACTTCGAGGAAAACAGCCAAAGGAACTAGTCTTGAAACAACGAACATCTACGAATACGACGCAGCGGGAAACATAACGGCTATTGTCGATGAAAACGGCAATCGTTCGGTATATCAATATGATTCCATGAATCGAATCACGCGTATTACGCTACCAGATCCAGACGGCAACGGACCTCTTGCGTCTCCGATAGAACAATTGAATTACGATTCGGCTGGCAATCTTCGAAAAGTCACCGACGCTTTAGGGCACACCACCGAATGGACGTACGATGCATTGAATCGATTGTCCTCCGTTACAGACGCGGGCAGCAATACGACCAAATATACCTATGATCAAGCGGGCAATGTCACCCGTATCACGGATCCCTTAGGAAACGTAACGCGGATGCTTTACGATGCTCGCAATCGGATGACGGCAAGCATCGATGCAGCCGGCTTCGCGACCCGCTTCCAATATGATGAGGATGGCAACTTAGTTTCACTCACCGATGCGTCTGGCAATAGCACCAAGTATTCGTACGACGCACGCAATCGCCGTGTCTCGGAAGAGGATCCGCTAGGTGGTGTGACGATATATTCGTACAACAGTGTGAACGAGGTTGTGGCGCAAGTCGACCGATTGGGTCGCACTACCCGTTTTGAGTACGACGACCTCGGTCGGTTGATACACGAACACTGGTTTGACGCACAGGACGTGAAAACAAATACTGTCAACTACACTTACGATGCAGCGAGCCGACCGATACGCGTCCAAGATGGCGTCAGCGATTATCAGGTTACTTACGATGTGCTCAACCGGCCGACCCGAGAGCAAACCTCTGTTGGCAACGGTGTTCCATCCACGATTCTCGATCGGACGTTTGACGCAGTAGGAAACGTTCTATCTACGACAGATACGATCAATGGTGCTTTGGGTGCAACCAATGTATACTCGTACGATGCACTCGATCGTCTGACCACGTTGACGCAATCCCGCGCAGTTGGTTCGGCTAGTTCCATTTCGGAAAAGCGAGTAGACATAGGGTACAACGCACTGGGACAATACACGTCGCTATCGCGTTTCAGCGATGTGGTTGCATCGCAGTCCGTCGCGACAACGAGCTTTTCCTATGATACGCTCAATCGTTTGACTAATATTTCGCATCGCAATCCGGCTGATGCGTTACTTAACTCCTATGTGTATGCGTATGACTCCGCAAGTCGCATCACACGGATCAACGACATGGATGGTGTGGCCAATTACGTTTACGATCAGCGCGATCAATTGACTTCGGCAAATCACGCCGACGCTCTGAATCCGGATGAGAACTACTCCTACGACGCCACGGGCAATCGAACGACGTCGCATCGGCACGGCACGGGTTATGTTGTGGGCGATGGAGTTGCTGGAACCATTGACAACAATCGTCAAACGAGCGACGGGACTTACGCGTATGCCTATGATGCCGAAGGCAATCTGATCACTCGCACACTGATTGCTAGCGGAGCGGTGCGTGAATTCACCTGGGATCATCGCAATCGATTAACGCGAGTGACAGACCGACCGAGTGCAACTGGTGCGCCAACGCAGGTAGTCGAGTACTCCTACGACGCCATGAATCGACGTATTGCGAGCAAAGTCGACAAAACACCGGGTGATGCCGTTGATGGTACCATTACATACTTCGTCTACGATGGTATCGATGTTTTCGCCGACTTAACGGATCCAGATGGCAGCGGGCCAGAACCATCCGCCATCTCGATGCGTTATCTGCATGGCCCGTCCGTCGATCAAGTTCTTGCACAAGAGTCAACCAACGGTGACGTGCAATGGATGCTGGCCGACCACTTAGGCACCGTCCGAGATTTAGTGAACAACGGCGGTGCAGTTGTGAATCACATCAAGTACGACAGCTATGGAAACGTCGTAGCCGAATCAGGTCCGGCAGTCAACACGCGTTACAAGTACACAGGACGAGAGTTCGATTCGGAAACCGAAATGCAGTACAACCGCGCGAGATACTATGACGCTGCCATCGGCCGATTTATCAGTGAGGATCCGATTGGCTTCGAAGGGGGTGATGCAAACATCTATAGATATGTAGCCAATTCTCCAATCCTAGCGACAGATCCGTTCGGAATGGAAAGTTGGGATGCGTGGATTTATAACAATTTGGGACTTGGTAGTCCAAATCCACGCCCGACGCAACAACCAGGACTTTCTGAGAAAATGATCAGCACCTTAAATAGCATCGGTAGTGGTATTAAGGGCTTCATTTTATGGTTTCTCGGCATTGAAGTACGTATCGCCAGTGAAGTATGCGAAGTAGCGAAGGACGTTGCCGAGGAGGTTGGCGATTTATACGGAAGCGCGAATAATTTTGAATCCGCGGATCCTAATGCCCCAGCGGACAAAAAGGGTGTGGACTATGTAATTCAGCAAAGTAGGAAGAGGAATAGGAAGAGGTAAAAGGCAAAAAGGGGTCAGGTCTCTTTTCATAGCGACGACAGGATTCAAGTTCAAATAATCTCTCGGACGGGACAATGGTCCCGTCCTACTGACACAGTGAGTTAACGATGAAAACAATGAAGAGCGAAAAAGGGGTCAGGTCTGTTTGATTGTGGATATGTCACTCACAGGCGGTGGAATGTCCCTGAATTCATTTCGGAGGATCAATACGATCTGCTCTAGAGTGATGGTCGATACCCCCGGCATGGCCGGGCCGTTAAGGAACGCGAGGCTGGAGCCTCCTGTGCGATTAGTTACCAAGCTGGAGCTTGGTAACTAGGAAATCTGGAATTGACTCGGCTTTAGAAAGACTGCTCAATCAGGACACACCTCCTCATCCCCCGACCCCTTCTCCTCCCGAGGAGGAGAAGGGGAGTTAGAACAACAAA
>CAIXME010000774.1 GCA_903920425.1 uncultured Pirellula sp.
CGCTTCCTCAGCCGCCCAGATGCGAAGCAGCTTGTTCGGCACCAATTGCTTGAGCTTGTATCCAGAAAGGAAGTATGTCGCCCACGCAGCATCGGCATAGCTTGCGTCGGTAAAGTACTGGACTAAAGCAGCCAGTTTTTCGTTTGTTTTTGTTGTCCGGTCAATCGCGTCGAACAAAGCGGCAAAACGTATCATGGTGCCTTCGCCTCTCCAAGCGTAGGCTCAACTCCGCCGATGGTAACTTCATCCGTGGCATCTTCGTCCACTTCACTCCGTCCCCGCGAATCGAGCACTCGCGCATCGCGTCCTTGCTCGACGAGATAACGAGCGACCGCAGCGGTATAACCGTGTGTCAACCAAACCGTCTCGGGATTGCATTGGTAGATTGCAGTCAAGAGAGATGGCCAATCGACATGGTCACTTAGGATAAATCCTCGGTCGACGGATCGACGTCTGCGAGCGCCTCGTACTGCCATCCAGCCGCTCGCCATGGCTGTACAACAACGGCCGAATTTTTTCATCCAGGGAGTCCCATGAACACTGGGGACTGCAACCACCATCGCCCCTCGCCAATCGTACTTGTCACCAACCGAACCCACATATGTTGTTTCCGGTAACGCTATACCCGTCCGCCGATAGGCTTCATTCCCTTTCTCGACAGCTCCGTGGCAGTAGATTCTTCCGATGGTCGGATCAAGTCCTGCAAGCAAACGTTGGCTCTTTCCGATAGAGTACCCGTAGAGCAGACAACACTTGCCCTCATCACGACTCTCTCGCCACCACTCGTTAATCGAGCGAAAGACGCTCTCTTGAGATGGCCAGCGATAGATGGGTAAGCCAAACGTGGATTCGCTAACAACCCAATGAGCGCGGACGGGCTGCCAAGCTTCACACGTCGTATCCGTTCCAAGCTTATAGTCGCCCATGACCAAACCAACCTGGCCCTGATACTCAAGCCGGATCTGGGCCGATCCCAAAATGTGCCCCGCTGGATGAAAACTGACTCGAACTCCGCCAAGGGTTAGCGTTTCGCCATATGGGAGAAATCGGTACTCCGCCTCCGGACTCATTCTCATGCGGAGCAAATGCTCGCTAGGCTTTGCGGCAAGATACTTCTTGCAGCCCCATCGAGCATGATCGGAATGAGCATGTGTAACTACGGCGTGTTCGACAGGCGAATGGGGATCAATATGGAAATCCCCTGGAATACAGTACAAACCTTTTGGGGTGTATTCCAAGAAATCGTTCATAAATAAACTATCGATTGTTTTTTAAGCGTTCCGCTCCGATTTGCATCGGCATTCTCGGCACTTTACCGTGGAATACAATGCGTCGGTTCTCGACCGACCGCAATGGAGTCCTATACCCACCATTATTCAGCCCTAGTCAATGGCGTTGTTTCGCGTGAATACAGCAAGTCTTTATGTGGCATAGGCTTCCAGCCTGTGATTACAGCACATCTTTGAACAGCACATTCAAAGTCATTGGGTTTTTCGTACTCGTACTCGATCGGACGGACACTCGAGTACGAAGTCTGCCAGGATGTATGGGTAATGACCAGGCTTCCAGCCTGTGTGGCGCATTAATCACAGGCTGGAAGCCTATGCCACTTGAAATCCGATCCTCTACGATTACTCAGGTTTGATTTGATCCGCTCGGACGGATAATTTGCGTGTCTACGACCTTCTATCAAAACGTTTTCAGAATGTGGCATAGGCTTCCAGCCTGTGATTACAGCACATCTTTGAACAGCACATTCAAATTCCATTGGTGTTTTCGTACTCGATCGGACGGACGTTCGAGTACGAGCACCATCTCGTTGAGCACGAGTACAAAGCCTGCCAACATGTATGGGTAATGATGAGGCTTCCAGCCTTTGTGGCGCATTAATCACAGGCTGGAAGCCTATGCCACTTGAAATCCGATCCTCTATGCTTTGGACATTGAACCAAAGATGCTTGCTACGACTGAGTCACAAGCCACTTGTGTGCTCCACCTCGAAGGTTCTTGTAATCAACTACTTTTCAAGAGGCATCTCGTTTCCGGTTGATGCGTGAAATTTGCTTACGCTTTCTTCACGATCTCCCATCCATTGATCGGTTTCAGAGTGGCACAACTTGGGCCGCCGTCTTTACCGGTCCCTGGAACTGTTGCTTGCAAAACTCGGTTTGACTGAGTCTCGACCGAATCGATCATGTCCCAGGTGATTCCCTCCATGGGGATCTTGATTCGGCGTTGCCAACAGCTGGTGAACTGACCAGCTGATTTACCAATGTCGATGTAGATGAAACGACCTGCCGGTGGACCTTGTGAAATTGGGCCGACAAAGTTGGGGGGACCGTCCGCACGATTGCCCTTTACGTTGACAATGCAATCGAGTTGTAGGTTGCCAGCTTTCGATCGCTGGATTGAAATCGTCTTGTAGTCATTACCCTTGCCCTCTTGAATGCCATAGTCAACTCCAGGCGGAGGATCGACTAGGACTATCTTCAGAGGCACTACGATTTCTGATTTGCTTACTTTCGTCATGCTTTCTCTCCGGCCCCTCCATAAAACACAGCCAACCAAACCGTAGGTTCATCAGGTGTGGTCCACTCAACCCGATGCTTTTGATGTGCAAGGATATGAATCCAATCGCCAGGACGCAAATCGGTAACAACTCCGCCCATCGACAATTTCGCAGCACCTCGCAAGACCACAACCCATTCGTTCTGATCTTGGTCGTACCAAAAGCCTTCTGGCGATGCATGCCCATGTGACACGATACGCTCGATTCTCAGGTTGTCGGCTTCGAGCAATGTGGTGAACATTTCCCCAGGCATGTCCGAAGGAAGTTCGGTGAATAGGTTCGTGGCCATTGTCCTCATGTCTTTCGCGTAAACGATGCATAATACTCTACATCATCCGTCCCGATTCGAAGACACCGTTCCTTCTTTGCAAAGCGATTTGATCTCCATTTCTGGACTTTCCGCACAGCGTTGGTAACGTTGTCCATTATTGATCTTTGCCCCGTGCACGTAATGAGAAGGTCCACGATATGGATAACGGGCTTTGCTTGAAAACACCGCGATTGAGACAAAGCGTATTCTCCAGATTACTCATTTCCTGATAGAATCAAATTGTTACTTCTCGATACGATGTTTGGGGGCTGAGCCAATGAATGATCAAGCACAATTCTTTGTCGGATGGGGGACCTTATCCTTGATCAACGCGGGACTTGCTCAAAGCAAAAACCGTAGCGGATTCCTTTGGTGGTTAGCATCTCTGCTCCTAGGTCCGTTTGCGACCTTCTTGATCGTAGTCGTAGACAAGGTTCCTTCATCGGAGGCCTGAGTGGATACACTCAGGCATTGCTCGCTTCGGATAATGGCAGCGGAAACGCTCCCGAAACAGAGCAATTCGTCCGGTAAAACGGAATCAAATTAGAAAGCGAAAACCCGAGCCATAGAGCAAGACAGAGGATAAGCAAACGTGGCAAACCCACCAACGATTCGCAGAGCAACGGAAGGGCGTACCATTGCAGTTGCCGGAGATATATACCGATTCTTGGCGACCGGCCAAGAGACAAACGGAACGTATGCGATTTGGGAAGCGATCGTACCTCCCGGCGGTGGTCCGCCTCCGCACGTTCATAGCCGAGAAGACGAAGGCTTTTACGTCCTAGAAGGCGAGATCACGTTTCAGGTAGGCAACGAACGGATTGTGGCGACGCCAGGCATGTTCGCCAACATGCCCATTGGCACGCCGCATTCGTTCAAAAACGAAAGCGGTAAGCCGGCCAAGATGATCATCTCTATCGCTCCTGCCGGCTTGGAGAACATGTTCTTTGAGATTGGGGTCCCTTTGCCCGAAGGTGCGACGACCGCATCGCCCCCCACCAACGAAGAGATTGAAAAACTGCTGTCCATCGCTCCGGGATACGGGATTGAAATCAAAATCCCTCACCACGACTGATTCGTGTCTATTCGGGCTCGATATGATGGTCGCCTTTCGCTCCCGCGAAAGGGCCCAGCATCC
>CAIXME010000775.1 GCA_903920425.1 uncultured Pirellula sp.
CCCCCGCTAGGATTGAGATTCAAGGCCGCAATGGTTTACGGTCCACATCACACTTGATCACTCGCATCCTGGTCTCTTTTTCCCGCCTGAAATGCACCAATGCGACCAAGAAATAAACGCCCCAAACATACACGCATGTACAGGGTAATGCGATCGAGTGTTCGTATCGCGATTGGATGTATGCTCAGGCATCCGTAGTTTCCATTGTTACCTGAGCAATAAGTCCCGTTGCAAGATATACCAGATAACAATACCCGACGTGAATTACAGGGAGAAAAAACAGGTGCATTTGTCCAGCACCGATGTGCATTCGCGGCGTGGGAATCGACGCAAATATAGACCAAACAATGAATCCGGGTAGCAAGGCTATGACTGAGCCTGCTGTCCAGATCAAGTACGTTTCCAATCGCCGCGTAAATGAGCACAACATACCAGCGCCCCCGCACATCATGGGAAGTAAGGTCGCAATTCCAATGAACAGATAGCCATCTCGGGTTGGATAGCCTTCGCGATACGTATCAATGAATGCTGCAGATAGATTTCCGATCCCCAGCAATAACACCAACCCCAGCAGTGAGACCCGAAAAACCGGAATCTTCCGTAGCTCCGGCTCACCTCTTTGTTCACCGTTTAGTACAAGCAAACTTGACCTTGCCCCACTGGTAAAACAGACGCGATGACATCCTGCCGTACCGTTGGGCCATAGAGCTTCTCAATTGCCCAACCCATCAAGTCCACGGCAGCAAGGCACCCAGCAGCCGTACCAATATTTCCATGAGTCACTAAATGCTTTGTTGTCTCCACTTCAACGCCATACCCCCTTAGCAACTCGATGGCCGAGGGATAAGTGGTCGCGGAAATCCCCTCGAGAATTCCCAGTGCAGCGAGAATCAATGCACCAGAGCACATCGAACAGACAATTTGCCTGCTTGGATCAAGTCGAAACTGCTTCAGAAACTGCTCGTCCTTGATTACGTCACGAGTCCCAGGGCCGCTGGAAAAATACACCAAGTCCGCATCGTTGCATTCCTCGACTCCTCCATGCGTCGGCAATTCAATACCGCAAACCGATCTGTGCATCTTTCCCGATCCGACAATCCGGACACTAAACTCTTTGTCCCGTAATCGAACTCGATTCAACAAATCCCAAGGCAAAAACACGTCAATATCTGTGAACCTATCGAACGCGACAATCACAGCTTTCATGGTGTAACCCTCCATTCCAACGCCGCAGTTCATTTAGCGGCGACATGTAACGTGTTTAAAAGCCGAGATTCTGGCTCCCCCGCGTTGTCGCGAGTGGTTTACTCTCCAGTCTTTCCATTCCTTCAACGGCCCCTGAAGCGTCGTACTTCATTTCTTCACTTTGGAGCCGATAGGAACGACCAAGCCAATCAGTCATCTCAAAGTGTATCTTAACACGCCGATCAGAATTATTGGAGCTAAACCCTTTACTCATCAGTAGGACATCCCCCCACAACATTTGCTTCAGTTCTGGTTGCTTCAACGTCGGCCCAAACCCAAATTCAAAATCCAATAGCCATTCATCCTTGGAAAAGTTTGCTTCATGGATTCGTCTTGGCCGAAACACCGACATTTCGTTCGAGTAGCTTACAAACGAACGAATATAGACCGGAAAGAAACCACGGTTTACGAGCTTGCATCCAACGACGTCCTGATCCATATTCTGACTCAACAGGACTCCAGGATCGCGCATGTAAACACAAGGAGGGGCGGTAACAAGGTAGCATACCACCGCTACTACAGTGATAAGGTAAAACATCGAACGGAGACGAAACTTCATCGGACACACCGCGCATATCGCAGGAACGCAAATTCAGGGAACCAATCATGGACTGCTGCGAATTGGTTCCTTCGCTCGTTACGCTTTACTTAGGGAATTCATTTCGGAACTTCGTCACGTACTCACTCACGACGAGTACCGCACATAGAGCTCCGAAGTACCAACCCAGTCCAGGATAGCAAGTTCCCGAGTAACAAGGCCACAATGGTAGGAGAATCGAAGCGGCGACCAACACCGCCATTGAATCCGTTTTCCACCGATTCAGTGAGACAAGGTCATACCCTCTCAGCACGAAGAACATGGCAAGTACGATGGAAATCGAAACAGGTAGCCACAATACGACGTCGAATCCATATAAATCCATGGATGCTGAATAGCCCACAGCATCATCGACGCTTAGATTCTGAAACGCATTAACTCGCCTTGATTCGGCGTAAACATGCAGCCAAGTCATGGGCAAAGAAACCAACCCAATGGCGACGGCCAAAAACAAGTTTCCCAGTTGCAATTTGTTGATGGCTCGATCTCTTTACACTAGGCGCGACGTCGACTGTTTAAATGCATTCCGTTAGGCCTTACCGAACAAAGCGCGGAAAATGTCGCTATGACTGCCGAGTCGATACCTGGACGGAACGCGATCTACATTCCGTGGAATAAACACCAACGTAGCAAGCGATGCCAACGAAGCGGGCGCAGCCAATGCAGCGTACTTTTTGTAGTTCTCCGTGCCGAGGAACGCTAGAAAGAACAGGAAAAAGAGAAATGCTAAAGGAGCAAAGAACCGACGATCGTAGGTTTTGTTCATCGAATGATCTTTCTTGTTCTGGAAGGAGCAACGCAGTCAAACGCTGGTGAACAGCTAGCCCCTGCAATCAATATGGAAACAAAAAATCGGCGCCCACCAAAGGCCTGGCCGAAGCTCATTCTAACATTGCATTGCAATCTACACTACGCTATCGATATTCAATTCGCATTCATGCCAGGTCCATTCTGAAAATAACTGATGGTCACCAAATCCTATACCTACTCCCTTAGAACACTCTTGATTGTGACGGTAATCGCCGCAATCGCCTCCATGTGGATTGCTCAAGAACGCCACAAGGAAAGGCAGATCAAACTCGGAAAACTGGAGGTGACACGACGGTTTGAGAATAGAGTTTACGAGATCCAATCCGAAGCTTTCGGATACCTTATTGGCACCAAGTCGGAGCAGAAGGAACTTGAGGAAGCACTGAAACGCAACCCGCAAATGTTACGGTCGATTGCCGAGAGAATCGCCTTGCGGCTCGACGAACAAGCGTTTAGTAGGAATCAATTGGGACTGCTTCAAAGGGAACTATTGGCAGAAGCAAACGTTTCGCTCGGGCAAGACGCACGCGTCCTAAAATCAGTCGGATTAACAAGCTTCGTTTGCAGCCAGTCAAAGATTAGTCCATTCTCAAAAGAGCGAACGAACTAAACACCTCAGTCGCTGCTAATCAGCCGTGATACCAGCAAGCGGCCGATCATCCCCTCGGGCGCATCTTATCGTTTTCCGAGTGTCTAGCAAGTCTGGAAAGCGCGCAGCACAGCCGCGATGCGTTTCCGCCCATACTGATCAGCATAGTTCAACGCTGTTTTGCCCTGGGAATCCACGGCATGAACATCAGCGCCCGCTCGAAGGAGCATGCTCGTAACTTCAGCACAATCATCCTTCTGCGTTGCGTTCATGATCAGCGGCGTCATTCCAAAGAATTCCGAATCCGCTTTCAGGTTTCTCGAATTCACATTGGCACCGCGACGCAACAATAGCTCCACGGCGTCAGGCGCATGCTCGCTCGCCCAATGCAGCGGCTTGCCACCATAACAATTGAGCTCATCCGCATCGATGACTGCTCCCGCGTCTAGCAGCAGTTCCAATATCTCCACAAAACCATTGTGGGCTGGCCAGTGCAGCGGAGTGTCTCCAACCCAACCTCGTTGATGAACGGAGAGCGGATCTGCGGCGATATGCTTTCTTACCAGATCTACCCAATCTTGCCTTGCCGCAAGATTGATCGTAACACCAAGCCCGTTCGTGCCCGCAGCCTTGTCCGGTATCTCTTGCAGGAAATAATCAACGACATGTTGATGGCTATTCCAAGCGGCATGCATGACGGGCGGATACGTACTCATCGGGTTCGTGTAGACTTCGGCGCCGCAATCGACAAGCAGTTTGCAGATAGCCAAATGTCCCTTGGCCGCTGCACACTGCAGCGTCGTCCAATCTTCTTCATCG
>CAIXME010000776.1 GCA_903920425.1 uncultured Pirellula sp.
AATCCATCGCGTTGCCGATGGTGACTGGACCACCGCGACCGCCATCGCGAACCAATTGAGCTAGCGGAGATCCCTCTCGCACAAAGTAAGTACCCCCGTACTCGTGCTCGTGCTCGTGCTCGTGCTCGTGCTCGTGCTAAGCGCGGGATCTCTCCAGTACTCACTTACAATGATCAAGAATTTCCACACAGAGACGCGGAGGCACAGAGATTTCAAGAATCTGTTTTCTGATTTTAACTCTTCTCTGTGGCTTCGTGGCTCTGTGTGAGTCATCGCACCTGAATGCGAATCCCAACTTCGGTTCATAAAGTTGTTAATTATGCAGCCCCTCATCATGCCAAAGATGACAGGGAATCGTCATTTTTAGAAAATTAGAAAAGGTGTGGCAAACCAACCATGCGGCGCCAGGTCGAAAGCTGGCCCAAGTGGACTGAAAAGTGGGTGGTCAGAATATGGCCAACCAAATCCGCTTTGGTCTTGATCGGCATGCTTTCCAGCAGCTTCACCTGGTGTGGCACGTTCAATTTTGTACTGTCGAAGGCGACGGCTGCCTCGCAAAGCTTGGGATATTGCTCGTCGATGAATTTCAGCAACTCTTCCTTGGATGGCCTGATTTCCGCGTTGGACGATGGCGAGGAACCGGGGCCATAGGCTCGGTGCCAAATTTTGGACGCGGCGGTCTTCTGGTCCAATTGCTTAAAGCCGTAGTCGACAGCGATGGCGAGGTGAACTAAGATCCAACGAGCCGAATGGCTACCCTCTCCAAATGTCGAATCCAGCTCTTTGTCCGGAATACCGTCCAGCATCCATTTCAGGTATTCACGGTTGAACGTATTGAGCGAAATCATTGAATCAAACATGGGTCTCAACGCTGGCGATAGTTAGTTGCGCAAACAGGAAATTATGCCATCCATCGAGATTCTTACCATAGCCCACGTTTTGGCCCCTCGGGGCCGGGGTGAAATGCATGCTTGAAGTGTGCGTCGATTCGCTCCATGCCGCCAAAATCGCCGTTCAAGCGGGTGCGGGGCGCATTGAACTGAGTGAGCAATTGCACCTTGGCGGTGTAACCCCTTCACGCGAGTTGGTTCGTCAAGTGCGCGATGCTATCGATGTTCCATTAGTAGTACTTGTTCGTTCTCGACCAGGCAACTTTTGCTTTGAACCACACGATCGAGAGACCATGATCGCGCAATCGATCGATGCTATCGAGGATGGAGCGCACGGAATCGCTATTGGAGGCCTCGATCAACAAAACGATTTGGATGACCGCTTTCTGCGGTCGTTGTTGGCGTTGAAGCTGCCTTGCGAATGGATTATGCACAGGGCATTCGATAGTGTCCGCGACCCCAAATCAGCCATCGAACAATTGATCGAAATAGGCTTTCATCGTATTTTGACCAGCGGAGGTCCACCGACCGCAATCGACGGAGTGGACACGCTCGCCCAATGGGTCAGCTGGTCGCAAGGTCGAATTGAGATCCTCCCCGCAGGCGGTATCAACTGCGATAACGCCTGGGACATTCTCGCTCGCACAGGATGCGGGCAGTTGCACGGCTCCTTTCGCTCGTTAGATCCTCTCGCCAAGTCATCGAACCTACCAGACTCTACCGTTATCCAAAAAACTCTTGCCGTCTTTAATCAATTAGCATGAATACCATGTTGCATAGAAAAGTTATCATCGCATCCTGCCTCGTTTGCTGGGGCACCCTCCTTTCATCATCGAACCTGTGGGCTGGATCGAGCGGTGAATGGGAATCGATGAAGTCGAACGTACCACGAGGCTATATCAGCGGGATGGTTACCACACCCGTCGTTGTGGATGGAAAGCTGGATGAAGCAGCTTGGCAATCAGCTCCGTGGACGGATGATTTTGCTGACATCGAAGGGGACAAACGTCCCGCGCCAAAACAAAAGACTCATGCCAAGATGGTGTGGGACGCAAACGGTTTATACATCGCTGCTGAGATCGCGGAAAAGCATGTACAAGGAACCATCACCAAGCATGACGAAGTGATCTTTCAAGACAACGACTTCGAAGTGTTCCTTGATCCCAACGGCGACCATCACAATTACTACGAATTCGAGATGAATGCTTTGAATACAACTTGGGATCTATTTATGCCCAAGCCGTATAAAGATGGCGGTTCGGCAGACAACTCCTGGGAGTTTCAAGGCATCAAGACGGCGGTTCACGTCAATGGCACTATCAACGATCCGTCTGATGTCGATGTCGGTTGGACGCTGGAGATCGCCATTCCCTGGTCGGCTTTCAAAAAGGAACCGCTGCTCTCTTTGCCACCCAAGGACGGTGACCAATGGCGAATGGGATTCTCGCGGGTCGAATGGCAATTCGATGTTGTCGATGGCAAATACAAGAAAGTTGCGAATACCAAAGAGGACAACTGGATATGGTCGCCGCAAGGGATCGTGGACATGCATCGTCCCGAACGATGGGGCTTTGTGGAGTTCTCTAAGGATGCGCCTGGATCGCGGTCCTTTGCGCATGACTCTCGTCTTGCGATGCGCGATGCGATGATCGAGTTGTACCATCGCCAGCTCGCGTATCGAACCAAAACCGGTCACTGGGCAAACGACTTGATCGCCCTCGAGTATCAACCCACAGTAGCCAATACCGAACCGATCGAACTGACCAAAACAGATGATGGGTACGTCGCGACGATGGTGCAGCGACTTGAGGGAGGTGCGTCCAAAACTTGGTATGTTCAACAGGACAGCAAGCTCTGGAGTTCGAGTTTCGCGGCGCCTGTGGCCGAAGCGATCGGCCGCGCTGGCAAAAACCAACCTGAACTTGAGAAAGCCATCAGCGCGGTTCAAGGGGAGCAGCGCGAGGCGATGGAGTTTCTCATCGCCAACATGCCCGACCGAGACTTGACCAGTTTGAGCTCTGATTTCTTGGTAGAAAACGTCCGGCTCGCTTTCGATGCAAGGGACACTGCACCGTGGAAGGACTCCATTCCCAACGATATCTTCCTCAATAACGTCTTGCCTTACGCGAATATCAATGAAGGACGTGATCCGTGGCGGCAAGAATTCAAAACGCGATTCATGCCCTTGATTGCGGGTGCCAAGACAACTTCCCAAGCGGCCGCGATGCTCAACCAAAAGTTGTTTCCGTTGGTCAAAGTAAAGTACTCGAC
>CAIXME010000777.1 GCA_903920425.1 uncultured Pirellula sp.
CTATGCGTTGGCATCCTGCCACGTCGATCCAACACGATTCGGGTCGCAGTTCGCAAGTGTTTTTCACCCTGTGGAAGTCTTGTCGTCAATTGTGGGTCGTCGGCTAATGCTGTACCAATTCCGATAATCACGGAATCGACTCGGTTGCGCAATCGATGGACTTCGTTACGAGAACATTCGTTACTTATCCATTTGGAATTGCCGTCTCGCGTCGCAATAGCGCCATCCAATGTCATGGCCCATTTTGCAATCACCCAAGGCAAGTTCGACTCAACACGTTTTAGATAAGGAGCATTGAGCAATCTCGCGCGTGACTCCAGCACCCCGACGACTACTTCGATTCCACTGCTTCGCAACAACTGGATCCCACCTCCGCTGACTTTCGGAAATGGGTCTTGCATGGCTACGACAACGCGTTTGGGCGGGTTGGCCAAAAGCAAATTGACGCAAGGCGGCGTCTTTCCAAAATGGCAACACGGCTCTAGGGTCACATAGACGGTAGCATCGGCAATGAGTCTGGGATCGCAGGCGGCGAACGCATTCACCTCCGCATGGGGACCTCCGAACCGTTGATGGTACCCAGACCCAACGAGACCGCTGTCATTGACGATCACACACCCAACCATGGGGTTGGGTTCGACGCAGCCTCGACCGCAGGCAGCCAATTCCAATGCCAAACCCATCCAATAGTCGTCACGATTGGTCATCTCATGAGTCTCCGATCGATTTCGGGGCCGCGCCGGCACAATTTCGGTATACACAACGAGGCAACACAACACATCTATCCGGAGCTCCGCAAGAAGCCCCGGGGTAGTGTGTTGTTTTCATGATGTCAATCAAAACTAATCTTGGCCTGGGATCCAAAGCTTGCTGCCACCACCAGATCCACTTCCTGAATTGGACGACGGCTCGTCTGACTGGCCTGGAGTCCAAATCCCCGCCGATGATGCAGAGCTTGGCGAGATATCAGCTTGACTGCCACCTCGCGATCGCATCGCTTGCTGCTGACGCATCATGGCCATTTGGACAAACTGGAGCAAAACGGGATCGTTTGGATTGTCGCGAAGCGATTGCTCCAAAAACTGACGAGCCTCAGCTGATCGACCGAGCATGTTGAGCACTTCGACTCGCTCTAAAACAGCGTTTCCAATAGGCACCTCGAGCTGCTTGCCCAACTCTACTATCTGGCGCAATAACGATTCCGCTTCGTTTGGATCGGTAGTGATACGAGTCTTGAGGTTCAGCTCGGTGTATTGAGCTGACAGTTTGAATTCCTCAGGCCACTGCATTTGCTCACTGCGCCGTGCCAAATCTTCGTAGATCGAATTGACGCCACGGGTCAAAGCCGACTGCATGAGTTGGATCAGACTGTTTGGATCAATGTCGCTCAGATCTGTCCAGAAGTAACTCGCTCCGCCAACGAAGTCAAAGACGTCTTGCGATGCCGAAATCTTGGGAGCTTGCAACTGCAATTGTTGATGTAGGTCTTTAAACTGTTTATCGGTCAAACCGGACGTACCGGAACCTTGCCAGTGCAACAACAACGCAGCCAACTTGAGTTTGAGCGTTGCATCGCCACCCGCATCGCGAGGCGATTTACCCGCCAAGCACTCTTGGGGATAATCGAGGAACGCATCCAACACCAATTGTCGCGTTGCATCGTTCAAAGCCACGCGGCGTTCAGGAGCCACTTGCTTTCGCAACATGACCGACGCGGTAACTTGCGACAGGTAGGACGAGGGGAGCTTTTCAATCAATTGACGGTTCAAACCGGAGATTCCAAGATCTCGCTTGATGTTCTCAAGGATCGTGCGTCTCGAACCGATCGGTGGCTCCAACGAAATCAGTCGGGCCGGTTTGTCCGTTTGCTTTCCGTAGAAGGCCAGCCAACTACCGCTCCTGGATGCCTCCAATTCCCCGAATTGCTCTTGCAGTACCGGCTCAACGCAAACAAATGCCAGCTTGGGCGGCACTTCTTCTTGGAGCAATGCATCGAGCAATCCCTTGAGTTGGTCAACCGCGATTGGGATCAGATTTTTGTTCTCGGTTAGCTTTTGATCGAACTCGCTATCCTCAATCGTGTATTGGCATAGCTCCTCTTGGACAGCAATGCCGGTCGCCTTGGGCGCCAGATCAAAAGCCAGGGCGAGATAATAAATTCGTTGTGGTTCGGGCAATGAAGCGATCTCGGAGATCTTGCGAGCCGTCAAACCAGCCGACTCGACGTCGGTCAACATCAACTGGCAATAA
>CAIXME010000778.1 GCA_903920425.1 uncultured Pirellula sp.
AATCCCAGAGTCCATTTCCTTGGCGGTCTTGGATGCGATTCCATTGACGTTGAGAAGCTCTTTGTAGAGGGCTCGCGTATCGACTACCGATTTACCGATGGCGCTTGCTGAAGTAATACCTAGCAATCCAAAGACTTCGTTGAACTTGGCCATTCGCTCGCCAGTAGGAAGCTTTTTCGTGGCCTCGGCAACGTCTCCGAGAACGTCGACCAGTGGTCGCGTATTGCCTGCAGCATCCGTGGTTGCAACTCCGAAGACCTTGGAAAACTTCTCTGCCTCGGATGCACTGAGCGTGAGCAAACGCCGAAGTGCAGTACCCGCTTCACTGCCTTGAATGCCGACGTTTCCAAGCGTTCCGAGAATGGCTAGCGTTTCTTCGAGGCTCATATTCGCGTCGGCAGCCACGGGGCCAGCGTACTGAAATGCTTCTCCGAGGCTTTCGACGCTGTTGAAGGTCTTGTTGGCGGCTGCCGTGAAGCCATCAGCTACTCGCGTTGCATCGGTGGCTTCGAGACCGAACTGGCGAATGGTAGCTGCCATGATGCCCGAAGCGACGGTTGCATCGGTACCAGTGGCACGAGCCATATCCATGACCGCGCCGGTCATCTCGACGATTTGATCCGGCTTGAAACCCGCTCGTCCAAGCTCCGTCATGAGTGATGCCACTTGAATGGCTGTGAAACTGGTGGTCGCGCCAAGTTCTTTGGCTTTGTTGCGCAGGGTTTCGAGTTCTGCAGCCGTGGCCTGCGATACACTTTTTACGGTCAGCATCGCATCATCAAAAGAAGCGAACACAGCGACGCTCGCTGCCAGTGGAGCGGTCGCCGCTGTGCCCATGCCGAACAATCTCATGCCAATCATGCGCGTTGCGGAACCGAAGTCCATCAATCGCTTCTTGGCTGCTTCCAAACCCTTAATGAACGCAGTATTCTTGGTTGTCAATTCAACATAGGCGGCCCCCGCGCGTACTTGTTGTGTCGATCCCATCGGAGCCTCCTATCAAACGCCGTGTTTGTTCCACCACTGAACGATGCGTTCCCAGGGTAAGGAACTAAGAACATCGAACCCCTTGTTTGCATGTTCAATGCAGTCGGCCAACAATCTAACCAACTCGGGAGTATGAACTTCGCGTAGGAGATTGATCTGATCACGCCGACGATCCAGTTCAGCCACAGCCCATCGAATCGCCTCTGCTTCCTGAGGTGAAATGCAATCGCCTGCTTCACGATCCTCGGCCAGCAATCGCAGTTTTGCTTCTTCATTCGACATCACTTCCGCTCCACAAATACGCGTTTGAGTAGTTGGATATCTGCCTTCGGAGGTTTGGCAGGACTCTTTCCCTCAGCCATCGGATGAAACTCTTGAGTCGTGAACGGTCGAGGTTTCTTCTTGGGATCGCGATGAATGTTGGCCAGTGTTGCAAGGACTGCCGAAGTATGTTGCCAGGCTTCGCGTCGACGCGACTCAACCATCCAAATCAATTCCCGAAGTGTCAGGGGACCAGGAGCAACGCCGACGATTCCTGCCAGTTGCCAGATCAAACGCCAGAGCTCATTGGCTCCGACAGTTTCTGTTGCAGTTGCCCGAGAACCTTCTCCTCGAGGTTGGGATCGTCGAGTTGCTTGTCCACGAGCTGGATCGCTTTCGTCTCCAGTTGCCGGAACTTCCCGAGTGCCTTCGTGAGAAGTGCTCGCCGGCTCTTGGGGAAAAAATCGACTAGCTCCTCCAACAAGCTAGTGGTCGCATGATCGATAGCATCGCCCGCCATTGAGCGCCCGAAGTCCTCGTCCGAAACGCTACGTTGGTCTGCTTCTGGTTTGCAGATCACGTAGATCACATCGCAAAGTAAAATGGGATCGCCAACGAGCTTTTCGATGAGCTTCCCCTCGACCGCTTCTAGCAGATCGACATTCACAATTGACCGAACACGACGAACGGCATCCACATTGATTGCCAAGGTCCAAGTTCGACCAGCGTTATCACTGAACGTTTTCATCACGGACCTCCTCCATTGACCCAGCTTGGCGGATTCTCGGCGTAGGTTGGCTTGATCGTCACATCGACGGTGATCGCTTCTTCGAGGGCTTCGTTTCGAGTGAACGAGAACACTTCGCAAGTCGCAAGCAATCCCTCGGATTGTGGATCGTTGCTTGCTCCGGACAGAACTCGGAAGTCCATCGGTGTGTCGGCCAGGAACGCTTGTCGGATGGCACTGAAGCCCGCATCGGCCGTATCCCAAACCATCTGGAACTCGATCGAGGCATCCTTAAGCGTTCCAACGGTTGCTCGCCAGCCTTGATTGGCCCGGGTCGTTACATCGGCCTCAGCTTTCTCAAGGTTGAGAGTCAAATCTTTGACGTTCGTAAGTTCGGTCGATGCACCCGAACCGGCTGGACCGTAGTACAACCTGGCATCCAATCCCAGTCTCACAGACATGTGTGTTTACTCCCTTTGGTTCGG
>CAIXME010000779.1 GCA_903920425.1 uncultured Pirellula sp.
AAGAACAAGTATATCTTTGTGTTTCAAGATGTACGTGGCAGATACATGAGTGGTGGCCTTTTCTTGGACATGCGGCCTCATGTTGAGAACAAAAAGACAAAGGACCAGATTGATGAGAGCAGCGACACCTATGATACCATCGAATGGCTCGTAACAAGTTTGGCTCGCAGCAATGGACGCGTAGGCCAATGGGGGATTTCTTATCCTGGCTTTTACACTTCTGCAGGTGCGATCGATTCCCACCCGGCACTCAAGGCTGTTTCACCGCAGGCGCCCATCGCGGATTGGTTTTTCGATGACTTTCACCGCAACGGGGCATTCGTGTTGCCTATGGGATTCAACTTTTTCTACTCGTTTGGTCGTTCGCGGCCCGACCCGACGACAGAGAATAATCCTTCGTTTGTGTTCCCGACTCGCGATGGGTATCAATTCTTCCTCGACCTAGGGCCTTTGAGCAATGTCGACAATAAATACTTCAAGGAAGAGATTCGTTTCTGGAACGACCTAGAAGCGCATCCCAACTACGATGCGTTTTGGCAAGAGCGTAACCTATTGCCGCACCTGAGAAACATTCAAGCATCGGTTCTCACCGTCGGCGGGTGGTACGATACAGAAGACCTATACGGGCCTTTGAAAACGTACGATGCAATTGAAAAGCAAAACCCGAACATCAAAAATCACTTGGTGATGGGACCTTGGTCGCACGGCCAATGGGCCAGCGACGAGGGACGCAAGCTGGGGCAAGCTGAATTTGGTTTTGCGACTTCGACATGGTACCAACAGAATGTCTTGATTCCGTTTTTCGAGAGCAATCTGCGAGAGGAATCCAACCTGAAATCCAAGTCCGCATTCGCCGAAGCGACGGTATTTGAAACGGGAGCCAATCGATGGCAACAATTCGATCAGTGGCCGCCCAAGAATTCGGTCAAGCGAACATGGTATCTCGGTGAAGGTGGTACGTTGACCACGACGTCACCTGCGGATGCTGAGTCAACCGATGGCAAGGACGCTACTAAAGCGAGTGCTGATAGTTTCGTGAGCGATCCTAACAAGCCCGTCCCTTACACGATGGAAATCACCAACAGTTGGGCAAAAGAATACGTTACCGAAGATCAACGGTTCGCTTCATGGCGTCCGGACGTATTGGTCTACCGTAGCGAAGTACTCAAAGAGCCATTGACCATCGCTGGTCCAATTCAAGCTGGCTTGTGGGTTTCTACCACGGAAGGCGATGCGGATTGGATCGTCAAGGTAATCGATGAGGAGCCTGGACAACCCGCCGATCGCAGTCGGGCTCCAACGAAAGAGCTGAAGGGAACTGGCCGTCATGAATTGGTTCGGGGTGGTGTTATTCGAGGACGATTTCGAGAAGGATTCGATAAGCCGATGCCGTTCAAACCTGGCCAACCCACACTGGTGAAACTGGAACTCAGCGATGTGTTCCATACGTTCCCTGCGGGGCATCGTTTCATGATCCATGTCCAAAGCTCATGGTTTCCGTTCATTGATCGGAACCCACAGAAGTACGTACCCAATATCTTCGAAGCGGTGGAGTCGGACTTTGTGCTAGCGAAGCATAGCGTATTCCGGAACAAGCAGCATGCTAGCTATCTGCAGGTGCCTGTTTTATCGCGCTAGATGCGCTTGGACCATGACATTGGGAGCGAGGGGGGATATGCCCCTCGCTCTTGCTTTTGGGAGTTGGGCTATCTGTGTTTAGGGCCGGTGCCGCGAGAAATCCTTTTCAGGGATCGATTCCTCACACAGAGACACGAAGACACAGAGGTTTCAAGATCCTGTTTTGCTTTCAACTCTTCTCCGCGCCTCCGCGACTCCGCGTGAAACATCGATTTCGATCTGCACTATCACCCCGAAGAGTAAGTGAGGGATCGACCAGTGCTGACACTTGATAATCAAGAATTTTCACCACAGAGACACGAAGACACAGAGATTTCAAGATCCTGTTTTGCTTTCAACTCTTCTCCGCGCCTCCGCGCCTCCGCGTGAAACATCGATTTCGATCTGCACTATCACAACCCGACGCGTTAGCG
>CAIXME010000780.1 GCA_903920425.1 uncultured Pirellula sp.
ATGCGCCTGCCATGCTTACTTGCAATCGAGTCTACCTGTGATGAAACAGCTGCAGCTATCATCACGGAAGATGGACGTGTGCTTGGCGAATGCATCGCGACGCAAACCGAGTTGCATGAACAATTCCAAGGTGTAGTGCCGGAAATCGCAGCCCGCGCTCACTTAGAGCGAATCCTGCCGGTCATCGATACCGCGATGCGTCAATCAGGGATCCACCGTGATCAATTGGTCGCTATCGCGGTAGCCACCCATCCCGGCCTTCCGGGATCGTTGCTTGTTGGGCTTTCTGCGGCAAAAGGGTTGGCGTTAGCTTGGGACAAACCCATCGTTGGGATCAATCATGTGCAGGCCCACATCTATGCGTGCGGGCTAGGCAAACCGGAATCGATTTTTCCTTGCGTCGGTTTTGTTGCGAGCGGAGGTCACACCAATTTGTATCGATGCGATTCTCCGTCGCAATGGAGCTATGTCGCTGGAACGATCGATGATGCGGCCGGGGAAGCGTTCGATAAAGTGGCTGTGATGTTGGGACTGCCATTTCCTGGCGGACCGGCGCTGGCCGCGTTAGCGGAACAGGGGAATCCCAAAGCGATCGCTTTCCCTCGTCCCATGCTCGAAGACAAATCCTGCCTGGATTTCAGTTTTTCCGGGCTCAAGACGGCAGTTCGATACCGAATTGCGGGAACAGGAAAACAGAATTGGAGCACAAGTGATTTGCCACTTCAGCAGCGTGCCGATATTGCCGCTTCGTTCCAGCAAGCGGTCCTCGATTGCTTGATTGGCAAAAGCGTTCAGGCGGTAAAACAACTCGGGTTATCGAGGCTCTGTGTGGGTGGTGGCGTCGCCGCCAACAAGCAATTTCGTGCGCAGCTGGCAACGGCATGCACCAAGAATCGAATTGAATTACATGTTGCTGCACCGGAGTTGTGCACAGACAACGCAGTCATGGGGGCGCTGGCTTGGGAGAAAGTCAAACTCGGGCAATTTGACTCCTTGGAGCTGGATGCTCAACCCGGGCTGCTCAGGCGGTCTTAGGGCTTAGATCGCTCCGAGGTATTGTATTGCAGGGCAAACCTGCCAGCCTCAGAAAGTTCGCGAGGATCTCGTATCCCGAAGTGGTTAGGATCGATTCCGGGTGGAATTGGACTCCATAGATTCGGCTATCTGTGTGCTTGATGGCCATGATGATTCCCTCTTCCGTCCAAGCGGTCGCTTTGAGGCAGGAGGGCAACGTCGCGGGTTCAATAACGAGCGAGTGATAACGGCCCACTTGGAGAGGTTGCTCTAGGCCTTGAAAGAGCCCTTGGCCGTCATGGGAGATCATGCAGCTTTTGCCGTGCATCGGCTGAGGGGCGCGAACGATTTTGCCTCCGAAGGCTTGTCCGATGGCTTGATGACCAAGACATACTCCGAGGATGGGCAGTTCGTCTCCTAGCCGACGCACCACTTCCATGGAGCATCCCGCTTGGTCTGGCGATTTGGGACCAGGAGAGATCACGATCGCATCCAGATCCAAGCGACCGATAGCTTCGACCGTGATTGCATCGCTCCGTACAACCAGTGTCTTGTGACCTAATCGTTGAAGGTAACGATCCAAGTTGTACACGAAGCTGTCGTAGTTATCGATCAAGAGGATCATGATTGGCTCAATGCCTTTTCGCCCGCATCGAGGACTTGGATAATCCGATCGATATCGTAAACACATCCACCCCAGGTCCCGCCGCTGGCTTTTTGCAACGCAGCCCATAGACGAGTGTCATCGGGGAGGCGTTCGTCTGCGTGCAAATGGGGATGAGGAAGACGCTTTTCCAAGATGGCCGCCCCTTCCTGTGCTGAAAACTCGACACCGTTGCAACCGACGAAATCGACGCTTGCATCGAGTGTGGTTCGATGGATTTCGATTTGGATGAGATCGTCATCTTGTATTTTTCCGATGGGGCCACCGGCCAAGGCTTCTGGCCCGACGTGGCCGATGCATGCTCCCGTGCTGACGCCTGAAAAGCGAGCATCGGTGACCACCGCAACATGTTTGCCATACGCGAGATGTTTCAATGCGCTGGTGAGTTGGTACGTTTCTTCCATTCCCGTCCCCATGGGGCCGCGTCCAATCAAGACGACGATGTCGCCTGCTTGAAGAGGTCTAGGATGCTGTCCTTTGGCGGCCGCAACCGCTTCTTTCTCCGTGGTAAAAACGCGAGCTGGACCTTTCTTGCGATAGACCCCGTCAGGATCGAGTACGCTCGGATCGATAGCGGTGGATTTGATCACCGAACCATCCGGGCATATGTTTCCTTGCGGAAAGCAGACCGTGCTCGTCAATCCCATCGATTGGGCTTTCGTTGGTGGGATGATCACTTGATCTGCTTCCACGCCATCGCGTTCTAGCAGCAGTTCCCGAAGTGCTTGCCTGCGCTGAGAACCCTGCCATGCGTCCAGTATTTGGTGCCATGTTTGACCAGTTACCGTTTTAGCATCGCATTTCGCGATCCCTCGCTCTCGGAGATGCCACATGATTTCCGGTACGCCACCAGCGAGGAACAACCGCACTGTCGGATGGTACATGGGTCCGTTGGGCAGAACATCGACGAAGCGAGAGACTTTGCGATTGATCTCCTTCCAGAGCTCAAGCGGAGGGCGTGTCAGTCCGGCGGCAAAGGCGACGGCAGGGACGTGGAGCAGCAGGTTGGTCGAGCCGCCACATGCCGCGTGAACCGCAATAGCATTGTAGAACGAGTCCTCGGTCAGTACGTCGCGCAGGGTCGTTTTGTTTTGGTACTGGCCCCACAACGCAGCAGCAGACTGTTCAGCCATTTCGTACCAGATGGGTTGTCCACTAGGAGCGAGTGCCGCGTGAGGGATCGTCATGCCGAGCGCTTCTGCAATCACTTGGCTAGTTGCTGCGGTACCGAGAAACTGGCAACCACCGCCAGGCGAGCCGCAAGCTCGACAACCTGCCTGTGCGGCCTCCTCTAACGATATCATGCCATGCGTGTATCTCGCACCAATCGTTTGGACTTTGCCCAAGTCCTCCGCGTCCCGTGCTGGCAAAGTCACACCGCCTGGTACAACAACACTGGGTATATCCGAAACGCCCGCCAAAGCCAGCATCATTGCAGGCAAACCTTTATCGCAGGTCGCGATCCCCAGCACGCCGCGCCGGGTTGGCAAAGAGCGAATCAAGCGTCGAAAGACAATGGCTGCGTCGTTGCGATAGGGGAGCGAGTCGAACATGCCGACGGTTCCTTGGGATCGGCCGTCGCACGGGTCGCTGACAAAACCGGCGAACGGGACGCCACCTTGCTTGGTAATCCACCGAGCTGCGGCCTGCATCATCAAACCGACTTCCCAGTGGCCCGTGTGGTATCCGAGCGCGATCGGTTGTCCATCTTCGCCGCGAATACCTCCTTGCGTACTCAGCAACAAGAACTGGGGCCCCATCATTTTCTGGATATCCCAGCCCATCCCAGCATTCTGAGTCCAACCAAAGAGATCGCCGCTCGACCAAGTCTTGAGCATCTCATCGGTTAAAGGCAGCGTCCCTTGTGGGCCATCACCTTGAGTGGCCGTTGCAAGCGATCCAGGGTTAGTGCCAAACCAATGGTTCAAATCAAACGCCCAGGACATAGCAACCTCGAGAGAAATCGGCAAACGAAAAAAGCAAAGGCAACCGTGAAAGGCTGCCTTTGCTTGAGTATGAACTGAGTAGTATAGTTGCCCGTGAGGCTCTTCGTACAGACCTCGTTACCGATTCAACGCGACGCCGAAGGTGAAGCCTGGCATAATCAAGTTCTGGTTTTGCGAGAACTGATTTGCACCTTGCTCGGTGACCGTTGCTCCACGCCAGATTCCTCGTCCGAAGTACAGGAGCCCGAATCCGCCACGGACATCCAAGTGCTTCGTCGCTTTGTAGGAACCTTCTACTCGCAAATCGAAACCGATAGTCGAAGCGTCGTCGCGTCGTCCGCTGAACGTCGAACCCGTTGTGTCACCATCGGAACTTGGTGCATCACCGACAACAATCGGGTTAGGATAGGTCGATGTTACGACGGTTCGGGAAGTGCTTTGGTTTTGATACACATGACCTCCGAAGAATTTCATGTCGTTCGACAGCGTCCACCGGTTGATGAACTTGGTATAACGGAATCCTACTTGCCCGAGCAACATATGGTTGTCCGTATCGACGTGATCTCGAAGGATCGATTCGCCGTTACCGATGATTGCCGGAGGAACAGCACCGTCCACGATAGAGAATGTGCTGTACGTATCGTTGTGAGCTCCGTCGCCGAAGAATGCGTATCGCAATCCTACCATCGGCTCGAGAATCCCACCGTATCGATAAGGTTCCATTCGCCAGACCTTGTTTGCTTCGAACGATGCAAAAGATCCAACGTTGAGGCTGTCGTGCAGATAGTAGATCCGCTCGTTGTCTTGATCGTTACGGAACGCAACTGGGATGAATGGATTACCATCCGCTCCTCCAGGACCGTCTCCACCGTTGTCTGCAGAGACAAACTGGTTCAGACGTTGCTGAGGCAGGATGTTGTACGCGTTCGGGCCGCTGATGTTGGATGCTGAGAACAACCAACCGGACTCGTCGCTTTTCATCCAGCCGAAATCGAATCGATTTCCCCAGGTGAAATCGATTGTATGGCTGGCTGCTTCGGTATCAGACCGATTAAGCCCCACATACATTCGGTCGTAGGTAGCAAAGTAACCTGTGTTCGCACGTTGGCGAGCGGTCAGGTCTTGCATATCCTGAAGCTGAACGGGTGCAAAAAATTGCCAATCTGGATCGAACTCCATAGGCTCAGAGAATGGATGGTATCCATTATCTTGGGAGTATCCAATTTGACTTGTGACGGCAGCTGCCGCCAAAACAAACATTCGAATCGTACGCTGCAACACGGACATAATTTATCTTCCACCGTTCCACTAAGGCTTTGCACGATCCGGCTGGTGTATCCAGGCGATCGTCTGAAATCGGGTTGTGCTGCTAGTATCGGAACTGCCGGTGGATGAAATTGAATCGGTTTAGGTAAACCGTAGCGAAAAATCCGATCCTTTCATGCCTTGAGAATTGCTAGCCAATAGGTTGTTCGCAAAGAAACCGAGGCAATCTCAGGGGGAGTTAACTGGTATTGCACTGTGTTTTCATTGGTGAAACCTGCAAAGGGAACCCATTCGTTCGTTCCGCGATGCTTGAGGTACCAAGTGGAGATCGAAGGTCGAAATATTTTTTGGCAACCTAGGATTGAGAACTGTCGGCCGTGCTTGCTCTTGGTTGCGGAGATCCGTCAGTCCAATAAACGGGGATAAGCCAGTCCGGTAAAGTGAGCACGCTCGTGCATGCAGGTTGCCATCTCGTGTTAGACGGGATGGCTTTAGAATAGCAACGGGAAAGCAAGTAGGCTCGCAACTCTCGGAGGTCGCATCAGCAGTGGTTTATTCGTAACCTTGCCAGGCCCAAACGAGTGTGTCGGCCAGAGTATGTTGGAACACCTTTTGGTCGCAATGCCGAGTGGCCTTGCTATACACGTAGCGGTAGTCGTACCCTTTGGCTTGAAGTGCTGCGGCGGTGCGCTCGTTGGCCATGACCCAATTGTGGTACGTGCTCTCCGGATCTTTTGCGCCGTTATCGTATTCAGCAACGTGCGTAAAGATTCTCAGCGGCTTCTTTTCGCTGGTTTCAATCAGCTTCATGCTGGAATGGTATTCCCAAGCCCCCAGCGGATACGCTTTCTCTTCTGCGGCATCGTCATCTTGCTGATCAACAAAAGTTCCTGAGTACGTAATAATCCGTCGGAACAAATCGGGACGAAACCAGCCCATCGTGAGCGCGGCAGCTCCACCTGAACTGCAGCCCATTGCAGCTCGTCCCCATGGGTCGTCCGTAAACGCAATGTTTGGATATGCCTTCTTGATATCGGGTTGGCTCAGTACGGCCGGTAACACTTCGTCATTGACAAATCGAGCCAAGCGATCGGACATGGTGTCGTATTCCAACCCGCGTTGGCTACCCTTGCTGTCGTCGCCACCATTTTCTACTGCAATGGCGATAAAGGGAGGTAGTCGTCGATTGGCGTCGTTGGAGATGGTCAAGTTATCTAGAGCATTGCGAACCAAGTTCATGTTGCTCGGTCCATCATGCATGACGAGAATGGGAGCTGCGGTGCCATCGCGATATTTGGCAGGTATGTAAACAAAGATCTTGCGTTCTTTGCGAACTTTTTTTCGAGGTTCGAGCGTCGCGTCATCCCCTTTGAATATTTTGCTATCCGCCAGCGGCATAGAAAACTCAAAGTACTTCCCTTTGGCGTTCCCCTTGTCGGTCAAGTCAGCAGCGATCGAATAGTCTGGCCCAATCACGACGTTTCCGTTCGCAATTTTCTCGGTATCTTGGGCTGCCAAGAATCCTGTTCCTGTCGTCGCCATCGCGAAGGCAATCGACGCGGTAAACGCTCGAAACCGGGTAATCATACAAATTCTCATGGTGCTAATGCTCAAACATTTTGAGGGAGGGATTTAGTAGCAGAAACGCGAGTTACACATCATTTGCGATTCCAAGACTACATTGTAGCGTAGCTTGTGTTGCGTTGGTCCTGTTATGATCCATGCTCGTTCCGAATCGATTTCATTATCAAACGGCAATCAAGACCGTCGATTGCCTTCGTTCTCTCATCACAGGAAAACCTAACGGGTGACCCCAGATCTTCCTCCAAGTGTCGTAACTCGCGATGGCGTTTCCTTGATGACCCGACATTGGCGGGCGAATGCATCGAGTTCTCCTGTTGGGGTGGCTTGTTTGGTCCATGGGCTTGGCGAACACTCTGGTCGATATGAAAAGATAGCGAGGCATCTCAACGGATTGGGTTGGGATGTCGTTGCGTACGACCAACGAGGGCACGGGCGCTCTGGTGGCGATCATGGAGTTCTAAACAGAGAAGACGATTTTTTGCATGATTTGTCCGCCGTGATCGACACCGTTCGGGACTGCCACGCAAATCTCCCATTGGCCTTGGTCGGGCATAGCCTGGGTGGGCTCATCGTAGCGCGATTCGTGGCAGCTTTGTGCGATCCATCGGAAAACGTGAGTTGGCGACGACCGGTGGATTGGTGTGTTCTGTCATCGCCAGCGTTAGCGATACATATCTCTTGGTTTCAGAAATGTTTGATGAGCACGGTCGGTAGGCTGACCCCGAACTTGGCGCTGCGCAATGGGTTAGATCCGTCTTGGATGAGTCGCGATCCGGCGGTCGTCCAGGCGTATCAATCGGACCCTTTGGTTCATCACAAGGTCAGCGGCCGCTTGGTCCAGTTCATGTTGGACGCAGGGGAAACGGTGCTTGCTAACGCCGCTAGATGGAATACACCCACGCTGTTGGTGTACTCAGATAAGGATCGTTGCGTTGATCCGAGGGGTAGTGCCAAGTTTGCTTCGCTCGCCCCTAGTTCTGTCGTGGCGCCGCATCCCTTTGACCGTGTTTCACACGAGCTTTTCAACGACACCGATAGCGGGAATGTCTATTCCGTTTTGACGGAATGGCTCTCTGGACGAAGCCTTGCATAAAAAAATCCCCGGATCCGTTTCGATCCGAGGATTTAAAATTGAGGGCTGGCTTGATCGTGCCTGACGATTCTCGAGACACTGAGTCCAGCTTGCGTCTATGCCAATCGGCTTAGCCGATTGGATTACTTGAACTTGGAGTGGCAAGCCATGCAGTC
>CAIXME010000781.1 GCA_903920425.1 uncultured Pirellula sp.
GGACTCCGAGATCTCTTTTAACCCTTTTCATGTTAAACCGTTGTTGCATTCCAAGCTGTTTAAAGGGGTGGTTGTCTACGGATTGCGAGATCTCATCGCATCAGCAAGTCTGCCGGACAATACTCCTGTTCTCGCGCAGCAAAAGGTCGAGTTCGTCTCGGAATGGCGAGTCTCTGTTTTGCGAGATAAGATTCTGAAGGTCGCGCACTACCGGGGAAATCCCCTTTTGTTTCCCGACGTTTCATCTATCCAGTCTGCCGTCGAATCGTTTTCTGATCGACCGATCGCTTTCGGTATGGATTGGGGGATAACGGCCAGCGGACAAACGCTTTTGGTCGAAGTCAACGACGGTTATTCGTTGAGCAACTTTGGCCTAGAAGGAATGCCATTCACGGCCATGATCGAAGCGAGATGGCGTGAACTGATGGGGCTTGAAGACAACGGCGTCGGAAACTGTTTTACGTTGTAAAGCATCAGCGCTATCCCCTTTCGTTTGCCCATTTTTTGCAAATGGATTCGCTTGGTTCTGAGAACAAAAGCAATTAACTCTCGCTTTCTCCTGGCCTATCGCCATTGCGAAAGTGGCTCCCCATGTCGGTAGCGGATAGTTGCGTCATGGATTCCTCTGGACGGTGGTAAGACGGATCCGTTGACTTTCGGTAATGATAGTGTAATAATTACACTATCTAAAGGGAGGAATCATGTTTCAGGGGACTTCGCAGTCGCTGGCGCTGCTTACTGATCTGTATCAATTGACAATGGCGTATGGCTACTGGAAGAACGGTAAAGCCGACCAGCAATCGGTATTTCATCTGTTCTATCGCAGCAATCCTTTTCGCGGTGGCTATGTATTGGCTGCAGGGCTGGAGACGGCACTTGATTTCATCCAGTCGTATCGTTTCACCGAGGACGATATCGCGTATCTGGCCAGCATATTGGGAAACGATGATCGGCCCATCTTTGATAAGGCGTTTCTGGACTATCTCGCACAGCTAGAATGGAACATCAACGTTGACGCGATCGCAGAGGGGACCGTCGTCTTTCCGCACGAGCCGATCCTCCGAGTCCGTGGTTCGATTCTGCAGTGCCAGCTACTCGAAACAGCGTTGCTGAACATCATCAACTTTCAATCGCTGATCGCGACCAAGGCTTCGCGTATTACCAGGGCGGCCGGGGATCAGCCTGTGCTCGAGTTTGGCTTGAGAAGGGCACAAGGAATGGACGGCGCGCTATCGGCTAGCCGCGCAGCATACATCGGGGGCTGTTCCGCGACATCGAACGTGTTAGCTGGAAAGTTATATGGGATCCCAGTCAAAGGTACGCATGCGCACAGTTGGGTGATGTCGTTCGAAACCGAGTTGGATGCATTTTCCGCCTATGCGGCTGCCATGCCCAACAATTGCGTCTTCTTGGTCGATACCTACGACACGCTCCATGGTGTTCGCAAAGCAATCCAAGTCGGTGAGCACCTGCGTTCCATGGGCCATCGTATGGTTGGCATCCGTTTGGATTCTGGTGACTTGGCTTCGTTAAGTATTGCGGCTCGCAAGCTTTTAGATGATGCAGGCTTTCAAGATGCAACGATTGTTGCTAGCAACGACCTCGATGAACACGCTATCTCTGACTTGAGAGAATCGGGAGCCAAGATTGGCGTATGGGGAGTTGGGACGAAGCTAATCACGGCTTACGATCAGCCAGCACTCGGGGGCGTTTACAAGTTGGGTGCGATTCAAAACGATCAAGGAGACTGGCGACCGACCATCAAACGGTCCGAACAGTTCATCAAGACATCGACGCCGGGCATACTGCAAGTGCGTCGATTCACGAGCCCCGATGGTTTGTTTTTGGCCGACATGATTTACAACGAGCTTCAAAAGCCAAGCGGCCTCGGTTCGGTCGTCCATGGAAGCGATGCCAACTCTGTGGTCGATTTCGGCAGTGAAGTTCATTATGAGGAATTATTGCAGCCAGCCATTCGTGAGGGCCGAATCGTAAGACCTCATCCGTCGCTGGTCGCAATTCGCGATCGAGCTTTGTCGCAGCTAAAACAAGTCGATCCCAACATCAGGCGATTCGAAAAGCCAAATGTGTATCCTGTCGGCCTGGAACGAAGTCTGTTTCAACTAAAAGAGAAAATGGTGGCGGAGAGCGCTCGGGAGTCCGAGTCATGAGTGTTCGCTATCGACATGCTCGCCCAGCGCTCACGGTGGACTGCGTTGTTTTCGGGCTGGATCAACGAGATTTAAAGGTGCTGTTGATTGAACGCGCCCTTGAGCCATTTGCAGGTCAATGGGCATTGCCTGGTGGCTTCGTTCGAATCGACGAGACAGTCGAACAAGCTGCTCGGAGAGAATTGCAAGAAGAGACAGGCTTGGACAAAGTCTACCTGGAGCAGCTCTATACGTTTGGCGATTTGGATCGTGATCCACGCGAACGAGTCGTTTCGGTCGCATACTATGCATTGGTGCGACTCGCAGCGAATACTGCACAAGCTAACACCGATGCGAGGAAAGCCGAGTGGTTTGCGCTCAATCGCATGCCGAGTCTTGCGTTCGATCACGACCGAATCTTCCGTGTGGCCTATGAGCGATTGCAGAACAAGGTTTGCTACCAGCCGATCGGTTTCGAATTGCTTCCCAAGAAATTTACTTTGTCGCAGCTTCAGCAGCTATATGAAATCATTCTCGGGCAAGAGCTCGATAAACGAAACTTTCGCAAGAAGATGCTCGGCATGAACGTGCTTGTGGAAACGGACGAGTACGAACAAGGTGTAGCGCATCGAGCGGCAAGACTATATCGATTCCATAAAACGAAATACCAGGAGCTTCTGAAGCGAGGTTTTCACTTTGAGGTATGAGTCTCGCAATGGTGGTAACTTCATCATCATGGCGATTCGAAGAAAACAGTTGACCTAAGCGAGTAACACTATGCAGGCAAGCGGTTCGGAAATACGTCGGGCGTTGATACTAGTCGATTTGCAAAACGACTTTGTTGAGGGTGGTGCCTTGGCCGTGGCTGGTGGAAACGAGGTCATCGCAATCGCCAACCAGCTTATGCCATGTTTTGATTTGGTCGTGGCGACGCAAGATTGGCATCCGCGAAATCACCAGAGTTTTGCTAGTCAGCATCAAGGGGTGGCGATCGGTCAGTTGTTTGAGTTGCATGGTCTCGCGCAGGTCACATGGCCCGATCATTGTGTTATGGAAACTCACGGTTCGGAGTTCGTGGCATCGCTCGATAGAAAGTGGATCCATGAAGTTGTTCAGAAGGGGATGGATCCCGATGTTGACAGCTACAGTGGTTTTTTTGACACCGGCCA
>CAIXME010000782.1 GCA_903920425.1 uncultured Pirellula sp.
AAATTGCCCTGGGGCATTTTGTTGCTGCTAGGTGGCGGACTTAGCTTGGCCAAAGCGATTGGAGACTCCAAGCTCGATCAGACGATTGCGTCTGGGGCGCATCAACTGTCGTGGATGCCCTCGTGGCTCATCATCGTCGTTGTGGTCATCGGAGTCATCGTCATCTCCGAGCTCGCAAGCAATCTTGCGACTGCAACCACGGTGATTCCCATTTTAGCCAAGGCAGCCAGTGGACTCGGGCTAGATGAAACGACGCTGTTAATCGCAGCCGTTTTGGCGAGTAGCTGCGGGTTTATGTTGCCAGTGGCAACACCCCCTAACACTTTGGTATTTGCTCAGCGGCGATTCCCAGCCCGGGACATGATGTACGCGGGCGCGGGGGTGAACTTGATGGGGATCATAGCTATCCCAATAGTAGTCCTGTGGCTGAAGCCTCTGTTGTTTTCATAACAGCCCCGATGTCGTGCCAGTGCTCTTGCTCGGCCTAATCAGTTCTCATACGAAGAAAGGCGTCCTACTATCGAAGCGTCGAATGCCTCGTTTAGCCGATGCCGACAATGAATCCAGTCGCAATCAAAAGCCCCACGCAAAAGGGTCTCGTTCATCGACGATAACTTGGGTGTCACCGTTAACGAAGGCGCGTCCGGTGATCGTTGGGACAATGGCCGTGTGCTCTGTATCGGTCCATTCGTATCTACCCGTGAACGTGCTGCCAATGATGCTTTCTTGGATCCACGGCTCGTTGGGTGCTAGTTTGCTGTCGGCTGCTAAGCAGGCCAGTTTCGCGCTGGTTCCGGTACCGCACGGAGATCGGTCGTACATGCCACCCGGACACAAAACGAAATTGCGAGAATCGCCACCCGGTGTTTTAGGAGCCCCAAACAACTCGACATGGTCGACCTTGGGGAATTGCAAGCGGCATACTCGAAGTATTTCTTGCGACAGCGACAGCAACTCCGGCAACGGACGATCCAATGCAGAATCCGAAAGGGCGACTAAACAAAACCAGTTGCCACCATAGGCGATATCCGCGAAAAGAGTACCTTGCCCCGCGATGTTGAGTTCCACTCCGGTGTGAGTTCGGTAGCTGGGGACATTGGCAATAGTTACCGTCCCGTCCTCATGCAAAGTGGTAGAAACGAGTCCAGCAACCGTTTCAAACCGATGCGTTCCGGGAGATAGTTTTCCCAAATAGGCCAAGGTGGCAACGATTCCAATGGTTCCGTGTCCGCACATCCCGAGGTAGCCGACATTGTTAAAAAAAATGATCCCGCAATGATTGGCTGGATCTAGCGCTGGCACTAGGTATGCACCCACCATGACCTCGGAACCTCGAGGTTCGTTGACGATGGCTTTGCGAAACCCATCGTGATGCAGATGCATGTCATGCAACATCTCGGAAATGTTTGCTCCGGAAAGCTCCGGGCCGCCGGCCACGATGGTTCGTGTAGGTTCTCCGCCGGTATGAGAATCGATCACTCGGAACGTGCGCATAGGTGAATTCAAATAGAAAAATTAATGGTTCGTTCAGGCCCTCGTTAGAGCCATGGATTCTACTTTGAAAGGCTCAGCTTGCTTAGCTGACCTTGTCAAGTTTGCCAATTCTGTTAAACAAAAGCAGCGAAACAAGAAACACAATCAACAATGGGAGAACACGATGGACATGCATACTTTGACCCGCGAATTGCAGCTTAGCAACGACAGCAAGATTGTCATGCTCGTCGCTGACGGGCTAGGTGGATTGCCCATGACGCCGGGTGGAAAAACGGAGTTGGAATCTGCGAAGATTCCAAACCTTTCTGCCTTGGCTACGCTTGGTGTTCAAGGGGCTAGTATTCCTGTAAAGCCAGGGATCGCTCCCGGAAGCGGTCCAGGGCACCTTGGCCTATTCGGCTATGACCCCTTGCATTATCAGATTGGCCGCGGAGCTCTCGAGGCCACCGGCATTGGTTTTGAGCTGCAAGAAGGAGATGTGGCCATTCGATGCAATTTTTGCACGCTTGACGCGAACGGAAACATCTCCGATCGACGCGCCGGGCGAATTAGCAGCGAAGAAAGCGCTCCGCTCGCGATCTCGTTGCGTCAAGTAAAAATACCTGGAATCGAGATCTTCGTAGAACCAGTTAAAGAGCATCGCTTCGTGGTTGTATTCCGAGGACCAGGATTGGGCGGTAACGTCGCTGATACCGACCCGCAAAAAACGGGTGTCCCGCCCCTCGCACCTAAGGCGAATGACAAAGCGAGTGAGCGAACAGCAGAGGTTGCCAAGGAATTTTTGGTACAAGCGAAAAAGATCTTGGCATCGCATCCCAAAGCCAATTTTCACACGATGCGTGGATTCGCCAATAAGCCTGCACTTCCGTCCTATCAAGAGGTCTATGGGCTAAAGGCAGCTGCGATCGCTGTCTACCCAATGTACAAAGGCCTTGCTCGACTTGTTGGTATGGATGTCGTCGGCCAAGCTCAAACGCTCGCTGAACAAATCGATACACTGGAGCAATTGTGGTCTAAGTACGATTTCTTCTTTATCCACTTCAAGTACACCGATAGCACTGGCGAAGATGGTAACTTTGCAGAAAAGGTAAAACGCATCGAAGAACTCGACAGCATTATGCCGCGGATCGCGAAATTGAAACCAACCGTAACGATTGTTACCGGTGACCATAGTACGCCTAGTTTCTTGCAGAGCCATTCATGGCATCCAGTGCCAACACTCTTGGTGTCGGATTGTTGCCGTCCTGATCCTCATACCACGTTCAATGAATCGACCTGTATTACAGGTGGGTTAGGGCATTTCGAGGCTCAGTATCTGATGACCCTCGCGATGGCCAACGCTGGCCGTTTGGGCAAGTACGGAGCGTAACGCGATCAAACGAGATGGAGTCCCAATCGGAAAGTAGCAACGCGGCAAATCCCTACGAGACGCCGACGTTGCTTTCCGAGGATTCATCGGAATTTTTGGCGGATTTGGATTTGCTTAAGCATGCAAAGGCCAGGCTCGATCTGCCCGCGATCGCTCTTGCCGTTTTGGCATCGATTCAAACCCTCTGGGACTTGGGTTTGGCCATTTCGGCCGCAATCTATCCGGTCGCCTTCGGTCCTCAAGCGCCGTTTGCTGAACGAGTGCTACCGCTGATCGTGATCGCTGGTGTTCATCTGTTCCAGGCCCTATCTGCGGTCAAGATGAGGCACTTGAAGTCCATCAAGCGGGCCCGGCTTGCAGCGATCATCGCCATTTTCCCGCTCTTTTCCCCGCTTATTGTGTTAGGGATCCCTTTCGGAATTTGGATATTCCTATTACTTCGCAAACCTGAAATGAAAGAAGCGTTTCAGGTTGCGAAAAGGATATCTGCGAAATAGCGCTAGTTCGCTATCGGGCCGAACCGAAGTGCTCCAGGGACAAAGAGTGGATCCCGAATGGAATCGACTTGAGAGAAATCGATAGGTTTATCGGAGGTCGATGATTCGACAACATTGGGGCGAAGCTGCTTGGCGGCAGCGGCTACGAACCCCAATTCGCCCGTTCCTTGCAACGATACCTTGGGCGCATTGGGCGAGGTTCCAGAGTAGGAATCCAGAAGCTTGATCAAGACAGCCGCCTTGCGGACAGCCAGCGGAGCGTTGTATCCGTACGTATAGCTGGCTGCAGGTCGCGGGTTCTTTACAAGTGCCTGCTCCTGAGAGTTTGGGTATCCGTTAGGATCCTTGATAATCAGAGTTGCCAACGACGAGTTCTTTGTCGGTTCTGAAAGGATTTGTATCGATTGCAGGGAGCCTTTGCTTTCGCTGCGCGGGAGGTTCAATTCACCAACGACAGATCCC
>CAIXME010000783.1 GCA_903920425.1 uncultured Pirellula sp.
ACCAAAATGATCCGTGGGCCATTTTCGCGAACCGTGATATCGACATAGTTTGTGCGGGCCACGTATTTCGTTGCTGGCAAGTGGGATACAACGCGAACGAAAGAGCTATGGTCATAATACGTGTTCAAGCATTCACGTATTTGATTGGGGGTAGCTCCCCCTTTAGGATGAACGTAGATCGTGGATAGAATCCCTCGCTCCATCGGAGTTAGGTGCGGCGTGAACACGATTTCAGGATCTACGCCACTGTACCGCTTGATGATGTCCGCGATCTCTGGTTGATGCCGGTGGTTTCCTACCGAGTACGCAGAAATACTTTCGTTTACTTCGCAGTAGAGGTTACCAAGTTTTGGAGTCCTGCCCGCCCCGCTCACGCCAGACTTGCTGTCCACGATAATATCTTCCGCAACCACGAGGCCTTCTTTCAGGAGCGGTGCGAGGGGCAGAATAGCAGATGTGGGATAACACCCCGGATTGGCAACCAACTTTGCTTCGCGAAGCTGATCTGGAAAAAGCTCGGGCAACCCGTACGGTGTCGTGCCAAGCCGTCCAGCATCAGGATGCTCTTCGCCGTACCATTTTTTGTAGAGCGCGGGTGTGCTGAGTCGGTAATCTGCCGAAAGATCCACAACACGGCAACCGGCATCCAAAAGCTGCATCACATGGTGCGCCGATGCACCGTGCGGCAAACACGAAAAGGCAACATCGCATCGGGCTGCAACCTGAGCTGGTGTCAAATCTTCGACAGGCAATCGCAAACGGCGTACAAGGCTTGGGTGCATATCGGCGATCATGCTTCCATCAGCCTGCCGGCTCGTAGCGGCAACTATTTGGACTTGGGGATGGCCTAAAAGCCATTCGATTGATTCGATTGCCGTGTATCCGGAAGCCCCAATGATACCCACTTTGATCATGATTTCAGTATTTCTCTAACGTGCAAAGGAACTGGCTCTGTCTCTGAATTGTATGGATTATTGCGAAACTGAGAAATAGACAAACAAGTCCTCAATTGCCCATTGGCAATTTGCTCTTTGTGCTAGCGAACAGTCTACCGAACGGCAACGTCACGATGGCACCTGACGCGTGAGCGCTTGTTGCCTTAATCACAACCCGGCGGCAAACCCATTAAATCAACAAGCCGGTCTGCGAGGGACGCGATCTCTTTCCATCACGCAGCGGGGTTGTGATCAACGTAACAATCCCCTGACTTTCGCGATCGCAATGGAACAACATCCCCATACCGAGGCGATACAAGCTACATGAACCAAGGGTCTTGATTTTGCTCGTCGGATATTTCCCGGACCATGGACCTCAATTGAGCGAGCACCATCGCCGTTGCCCCCCACACAAAATGTTCGCCAATACGGAACCCCGGGGCTTCGTACTGCACGTTTCCTCGCTGCATGGTTCCCACTTTGATTGCGTCGTCAGCAATCAATTCTCGCAATGGCAATTGAATCAACTCTGCAACTTCGTCCGGATTGGGATGGAATGTAGGACGCAGTGCGCATACACCCACAATCGGAGTGACCATGTGCCGGCTCGCATAGACATACAACGGCTTTAACTGGCCGACCGGTTGTAAATGCTCCGTGGTACACCCCAGCTCCTCGCCGAATTCTCGGCAAGCGGTTCGCCACACCGATTCGCCCGAATCCGAGCGGCCACCTGGCAGCGAGATCTGCCCTCCATGGTCAGCCATTTGCGTCGGTCTCAACGTCAAAGGGATAAACCACTCCGAACCAGCCGCTGGGACCAAACTGACCAAAACTGCCGCCTGATGCGCAAATCTCGGCGCTGGTCCTCGGTGTCTTCCATACGCATACTGCGGAGCGAGTTCGCGATGCGATTTGCAATGCCCCTCTACGTCCTCTTGCTGCGAAATTTTCCGGCGAAGTAACTCTGGGAGATTGGATAGACTAACGGTGTCGAGCATTGACAATTCGACCTCTGAGTGGCTTTATGAAATTCGTGAGTTCATTTTGACGGCACGAGTTTGCTAACATACATTACGCCCCATTATACCCATTATTCTACGCGATCTAATCACTCCTTACGACTCGAAAAGTTATGCACCACAAACCATGCCTATTGTTGATTCGGCACGCGCAATCCGCCAACAACGCCTTGGACGAACATTTGCGAGTTCCTGATCCCAACATTACGCCCTTGGGCATTACTCAATCCAACAAACTTGCATCCGTTGTTCAGTCGCTGACTCCATCGGTTTTGTATTGCAGCCCATTCCTTCGCTCGCTGGAAACTACCAAAGCGATCGTCACCCAAACGAAGTTGCTTCCTATCGTGCGACAGGATATCTATGAGCAAGGTGGTTGCCACAGCGGATATGTGCCCGGTCAACGCGTCCCTCAACGCGGAATGGGGAGATCCGAATTAGAAACAAGTTACCCGAATTGGAAACTCGATCCGCGTATCGAAAACGACGGCTGGTACGATCTCGATCACTACGAAACCAAATCAGAATGCCGTAACCGCGCGGTGCAAGTCAAACGGTGGTACGAGTCATCCACTGAGACGCACAGCCTGCAAGACCGTGTTGCCATGGTGATCCACGCGGATTTCAAGTTGAGGCTCATCGAAGCGTTTCTAGAGAACGAAAACATCGAGGACCATTTAGGCGAGATCGTAAACACATCTATCTCGCGGTTGTCGTTCGACGGAAGCCGATGGAAACTAGACTACTGGAACATGTTTTCGCATCTCGAGCACGATGAGATCTCTTTTTGATCGCCCAAAGCTGCACTCGATCCTAGTCGCTCTGTGAATTGCTGAGACGTCGACCAATCGCGTCGCCGTTTTCAACAGCAATCAGAAAGCGGAATGGTAATGGAATCCTCCGGGCTATTCCTCTTTTTCCTTTTGTGGAGTCTGCCGCTTTTGGAGGACAAGTAGCCGCTCCTCGGTTTCTCCTGCGAGAACTTGGTATTTCACTTCGTTACGAACCTCCCCCGCTTCATAGGGCAAGTCGTAGTTTGGATGTTCTACGTTTATCCATTCTTGACTTCCAACCGGAATGTCGCGCAGAGTGACTATCCCTTCCTCATCGGAAATCTGGTAGTGCCGATTGGTGCCCAGGTCTTTTCCCCATGGGCTCCAATTGGTTTCACCTTTGAGCAATCGCTCAATGAAGTCGATCGAACGCCATGAGGATGTCAACAAAGTGGATCCGCCTGTCATATTCAATTTGTTGGGCCACGTGTAAACCTTGGCACCGACAACACTCTCACCATCCACATTCATCAGCTCAAGGCGTATGTCACCGGTTTGGACCATCTCGAAAGCAACTTCAAGTTCCGATTGATCTTTCGGCAAGTCATAGGTCTGGCCGTTCACTCGCCCCTCCTTCTCCGATCGAATAATCCACCCACGGCATATTGCAATCACCTGAACTCGAGAAGGGCCAGGTATGGATGGGAACTCAAACGTACCATCCTCTTTTATTGCAACAGAGTCTGACCATTCCAGCGGTACTTGTCCGCCAAGTTGTTTTTCTGGGGTCATCAAGACTTCGATGGAAACACTCCCATCGACAATAGGTCTCGGTACGATGTCAGGAAGTTTTCCAAACACTCGCCTACCAGGCTGGACCACAACGTCTGCAATGGTAACCGCGTTATCCGTTGCCGTTTCAAATTCAAATAGTTTACTAAACAAAGGGCCCGATTCGCTCGGGCTAACCAGCATGCACCATTGCCGACCGTTCGACATGCACCCGGTTTTGGCTTTGCCCGAGCTAAACACCCAATTTGGAGGACCTTCATTGCCGGCAATCAATGGAAAAAATCGCTCGACCGACTTGCCTTTGGTATCAATGGCGGTCAGCTCGACCTTGCAACCCGATTCGAGCTTTATCTTTGTTGGGACTTTGGCCAAATTGATCTCAATCCGTTTGGCTACAAAGTCAGGGTGGCTAAAACTGATATCCAGCGTTGTCGTGGTCAGCCATTTTTCAGGAACTCCGAACTTGATAGGATACTGGAATGCGGTCGTCCCATCGGCCTGCGATACGGACTCATTCACCTTCCCAACGTTGCTCGCAGGCCAACCATACCAGCTTCCTTGATCTTCGAGGCATCGCATGCCGCTGACAGTCGCTTTGACGTCCGAGATCGGCTGGTCATTCGCATCGACCAGTATCGTTTGAATCGACGACACCTCTACCGGGTACGTCGGGGGCTTTGCACCGTCGTCTGCTTGAGCGATGGCTGCGACAAACATTGCGAGGAAAGGAAACAAGAACTTGGCGGACGCGTTACCGTTCATTTCTATCTCTCACTAGGCGAAGTTCGATGAATAATTACATCAACCTAACCAAGAACAAATAGAACTGCAACTATTCCCATTCGAGCAAGCCCGGACCAAGCCCTAATCACGCATGAAGCGACCCGCTGTGTAGCGAGTCGCCGCGGTGCAAGTCGCCGCGGTGTGATGCAACCGACCGACTAGACGTGTTAAGACGCAGGCGGAATCGATTCGCCTCGGATTAGGTCCTCGAACGTTTCGCGGGCTCGAATGCAATGCAGCTTACCGTTCTCGATTAGAAGCTCGGGAACTCGAAACCGTCCGTTGTAGTTGCTAGCCATCACAAAACCGTATGCACCAGCTACTTCTAGAATCAAGTGGTCGCCGACAGAGGCTACCGGCAGCTTACGCTTCGCGACGAAACCACCTTCTTCCTGGGTAAAAATGTCGCCAGATTCACAAAGCGGCCCACCTACGACCACATCAATCTGTTCACTAGGTGCGCGTCCGCTGCGATGCGAAATGGAGATCGGGTGATACGCTCCGTAAAGAATCGGACGAGCAAGATCATTGAATCCAGCGTCCAACAAGTAAAACGTGTTTTCACCCATTTGCTTGACCGCACGAATTTCAGCGATGAGAAATCCACTCTCAGCAACGAGGTATCGACCGGGCTCGATTTCCAAACTCAATGAGTGCCCAAAAGCCTTCTCAAGTCGCTTGCGTGTCGCATCCCACAGCGAGTAATACTGTTCCAAATCGACATAAGTTTGCCCTTGTCGGTATGGAACAGGCAACCCGCCACCAGCACTGATTGTCGTCAGTGTGCGGCCAACTTGAAGAGCGATGTTCTCCAAAGCGTTGCAAACTTGCGATAGATGCTCAAGATCGGTACCTGAACCAATATGCATGTGCAGACCAGTCACGATGACATTGTGCAGATCCGCTTTTCGAAGGCATTCCACCACGTCTTCATGCCAAATGCCGTGCTTGGACTGAGGTCCGCCGGTGTTGGTCTTTTGACTGTGGCCATGACCAAATCCAGGGTTGATGCGGAGCGTAACGTTTGCACCTGGCATCGCGCGACCGATCTGCTCGATCATGTCAGGGGAACCGCAATTCACATGCAAGGAATGCTCTTTCACCAGTGCCAACGCTTCTTGGTCGAACACATCAGCGGTGTAGACGATGCAATGCGGGTCTTGCTTTAAATCAAACCCAGCAGCAAGCGCACGTTTCACTTCCCCCGCACTCACCGCATCGACCACCACACCCAACCGACGCAGCCTGTCCAGGATCGCAATATTGGAGCAAGCTTTCTGGGCATACCGGACAACATCGAACGCAGCCAAATCCTTGACTCTCTCCTCGATTTTGGACATATCGTAGACATAACATGGGGTGCCGAATTGGCTCACAATGTCCCGAATAGCAAACCCGGAAATCTCGGTACGAATCGTATCAAACGAAGTGGTGACAGCTGGCATTTTTATTGGAGTAAAAGGATGTGGCGAGAATCAACAGAAAGTAGCGACCGGAAGAACAAGAACGGATTCTAAGATCCGTCCTTCTTCGCGCGCACGGTTCGAGAATAGCGTTCGAGAAATTTTTTCTCTTTCGGAGTCAGGGAATCTTGCCCAGTTTCATGGATCTTGGCCAAAATCCGATCTGCTTCTTCCGCATCGGAAGCGGCCCCTGACTCTTTGTGAATCCTCAGCTTTGGTCCCGTGACCTGGCGGACGGTTTTTCGCCACGTCGCGGAGAGATTACCAAGCCATTGGAAATTCAGTCCGTAAAAGAAATAGGCTGCAGCGCATAGAATCCCGACCAAGTGGACATCATATGCAATTCCAGTTGAAGGCTGCGTTGCGATGTTCGACAAGACCAAAAACACACCCAGCACCCACGCAGGCACTGGGAAGACCATCAACAGGACACGCTGCTGCGGGAAGTTAAAAACAAAGAGCATCTCAATGCAAATCACGGCACCCGAAGCGCCCAAAAGACGCCCAGGATCCCCCATAACGTTATGCTTAATCAGCCATAATGTGCTGCAGATAACCAAGGCGATAAAGTAGATCCGGTAGAATTCGGATCTACCGTAGCGATCCTCAACCGCTCGCCCCAAAAAATAGAGGCCAAGCATATTGGAAAGCAAATGAAACGGCCCCAGTGCATCATGCACGAATCCGTTGGTCACAATCCGCCACCAAGAAAGTGGCGAATTGATGTCGGTAGAATTGAGCAACAGAAAGTCGTTGATCTTGCCCTGATAGCTCATGCTAAATGGTGGCATAGCAGGGCTAAAAATTGCATTAGCAATGAAGACAACAACGTTTGCAATGATCAGCGTACTGACCGCAGTGCGTTGGTCCCACGACGGAGCGAGGTTTAAGTCGCTCGGATCACGGTAATAGTTTCGATCGTAAATTCCCATTTACATCAACGTAACCGAACTGCTCAATTTTGGAAATCTGGATTTTCCAAAGTGGGCGGGCGAGTTTCTTCCTGTGTTTCGCTTTCAGCTGGTTTTGGCGATTCCTCTTCGGTGGTTTCCTGCATAGGAACAGGCTCTGGAGCAACCTCGGCCGGTTTCTCGTCTTGCGACTTGAGGCTCATTCCTTCGCCTTGGATTGACTCGAAGAAATCGTCGTCGTCCTTCATTCCCTCAGCCCGAGTGTTCCATGTTTGCAGCGTTCGTTCGACGTTGAAGTCTAGCGAATCGGCATTATATGCTCGGCGGAACTTCATAAATTCATAGAGAACAAACGACTCGTCGAGGTCTTTCTCAACCAGCTTTCGGTAACGGTTGATAGATTTCAATACGTCGTCACCCACTTCCTCGGTCATCATGGATGGGAAGCGGCGGAAGACATAGTTCCATCGGACCCACGCTTGCTCGTAGGTTTCCAATGCTCCACGCATATCGGCCATGTCGATCAGCTTGTCTGCTTCGAAAATGAGCCGTCGTGCGTCGACCATCTCGTCTCGCTGTTCGGCTTTAGCGCGAACTTCCCAGTAAGGATAGTTCACTTGGCTTCTATACGACTCAACGTCCTTCATGAACTCCTGAGCAGTCGTCAA
>CAIXME010000784.1 GCA_903920425.1 uncultured Pirellula sp.
CAAACACACCGGTTCTCTTCACAAGACTACCAACTATTCATATCCGTCGATCAAACTCGCACACTGCGAGAAAGCGTACAGCAATTGATCGCACAGAAGCGAATGGATGTAGAGCAAACCGATGACTTCTATCGATTCGTAGTGCACTTGCATCAAATGGGTCTATTGACCCTCCCCTTGTCGGATGGCAGCACACTTTACAACCGATACAAACAAAGGGTCGATGCGCAAAAGAAGGGACGCTTTCTCAAGCTGCTCTTCATGAAAGTGCCGCTCGCAAAGCCAGACAAGTGGTTAGCCAATACCCAGTATTTGGTGGCACCACTATTCACCATGACGGCATTCTGGATTTGGCTAGCTTGCCTAGTCGTTTGCGGGTTCGTGATACTGATGCATTGGCGAGAATTCGTCAATCCGCTCGGCACAATGCTAACGCTCAGCAACGTACCTATCCTGTGGTGCTTGCTCGTGGGCCTCAAGACATTCCACGAAATGGGACACGCCTACGCTTGCAAACGTTTCGGGGGCACCGTTCCCGAAATGGGCGCGATGATCATGATGGGTACTCCGTGCGCCTACGTAGATGCGTCAAGCTCCTGGAGCTTTCCAAACCGTTGGCACCGCATGATCGTGGCCCTCGCAGGAATGTACTTTGAATCGATGTTGGCAATGGTCGCTGTGATCGTGTGGCTCGCCACCGATACGGGACAATTGCACTCCGCAGCTCAATACGCGATCGTACTGTCCACTGTCGTCACCATCGGTTTCAACGCGAACCCGCTTATGCGTTACGACGGCTATTTCATCCTATGCGATCTGGTCAACATTCCTAACTTGCACCGAGACGCCAAGGCAGCAAGCAGTGGCCTGATCAAATGGGTGCTGTATGGACTTCCTCCCAAAGCAGTCGCATCCAACCGAGCTGTCAACATCGCGATGACCATTTTTGGTCTCGCATGCATGATCTACCAAGTGACCGTCGCCATCGGGATTGCGACATTGCTCACGTTATCGGTACCGACGGTAGGCCCTGTCATCGCCTTTTTCGTTTCCGGTTTGCCAGTGATTCGCACGCTGCAGCGATGGACCATGTACGTTGCCTGTTCCAAAGAATTGGAAAGCGTTCGAGTCCGTGCGATTAGCGTCGCAGGAGGCTTGGCATTTGCTATTGTCATCGGCATCGCTGCAATTCCTGTCTCAGGCAGCGTTCAATCGCTGGGCGTTGTGCACCGAAAGGAGGAACAGTCCATTCGAGCATCGGTGAGTGGATTCCTCGTAAATGCCCCTGCGTCCAACGAGTCTCGCATCATCGAAAACGAGTTGCTGTACAAGATGGAGAATCCAGAACTGCTGGTTCAACGCTGTGAATTGGAATCGCAGATTCAGCAACTGACCATCCAATTACAAGGCAAATTGGATGTCGATGCACGGCTGTCCGAGCAAACGCAATTGCAGCTTGCAAACGCCAAGAAACAACTAGCTCATCTCAATACGCAAATCCAAAACTTGGAACTCTCGGCCGATATGGACGGGGATTTCATGTTGCCACCGGAGCGTCCGATGAAAGGCAAGTTCGTACGGCAAGGAGAATCGCTTGGATCGCTATGCAGAGGTCCATGGATCGTCCACAGCATGCTCACAGCAGACCAATGGTCTGGGATCGAGTCCATGAAAGACAAAACCGTGCGGATCAAGCTCGTAGGCAACACGCACCAGGAGCTTCAAGGCAAGATTGTAAGCGGTGCGATCGCTGGGACCAATAAAATCACAGAACCAGCGTTGACCCACACAGGCGGCGGGAACATCGCGGTATCTGCCGAGATGGTCGCAAACGAAAATTTCTTCGATGTCATGGTGGAACTGGATGAAGACACCGTCCGTTCTTTGGATCGCCCAATCAAAATTGGTATGTCTGCCATTGTCCAATTGCAGAGCGAATCGGAA
>CAIXME010000785.1 GCA_903920425.1 uncultured Pirellula sp.
ATCAACGGCAAGCAAACAATGCTGATCGATTTAGACCGTTGCACTGGCTGCGATGAATGCGTCAAAGCCTGCGCCAGCACCCACGATGGCACACCAAGATTTGTGCGAACGGGTCCCCAATTCGGCCCGCTGATGTTTGCGCATGCATGCATGCACTGCACCGACCCCGTCTGCATGATCGGTTGCCCAACAGGAGCCATCGCCCGAAACCAAGAAACGGGAGTGATCTCCATCAATCCGAACACTTGCATTGGCTGCAAAACATGCTCGGAAAGCTGTCCCTACGATAACATCGTCATGATCCAAGTGCGGGACAACAAAGGACGTGCTGCGGTCGACAAAAAGACTCAGCTGCCAATCCTGCAAGCATCCAAGTGCGATTTATGCCAAAAGCTAACCACGGGTCCATCCTGCCAAAACGCGTGTCCACATGAAGCGCTTTTCCGGATCGATACCAGTGAAGCCAAAACACTCGAGCGATGGCTTAAAAAGAGGGTTGCATAATGTCTACTTCGGGCCCACTCTCCACGCCTCAGGTTCAAACTCACACTGCAGCCAATTCTGTCGCCAGCTCAATACGCAACTACCGCACCTTGTTTGTGCGAATGGGGCATCGGCTACTGCCGATGGCGATCGTAGTTATCGCGTTCATGATGATACGTGGACTGCGTGACCACAGTTCAGCCCGCATGGGGAACGAGGCGTTCGCCACGGGATATGCTTTGGCCTCGATTTGCGTATTGCTCATGCTGCTAGGTATCCGCAAACGCATGTTCGCGAATCCTGTAGGTAGGCTGGCCATCTGGCAACGGACGCATCACTATCTCGGCTTGCTGAGTCTCGCTGCATACGCTCTCCACGCGGGAGGCATTACATCTGGCTGGCTCGAGTCCGCACTGGCCATCTTCTTTTGGGCCATAGGGATGAGCGGACTCCTGTCGTGGTACGTCAACAGGACTGCCCCAAAGCTATTGCGGGCAGCTGGCCCACAAATTTTGCGACATGATATCCCACGCCGATGCCGTGAGATACGCGAACAAGCTTACCAACTAGCATTGCAATCCGCAGGCAAATCCGACACAGCCGCCTTGGCAGATCACTTCGGCGCATCTCTTAGTTTATTTTTCTCAAAGCGTCGCTCGCTTTTTTATCGCTTGAGTCCCACGGGTTCAAGGCGACGCCAGATGCTTGCAGCGTTAGAGAACTTGGACCGGTACTTGAGTGACGACGGGAAAGATCAGCGCAAGCAGATGAGCCAACTTCTCCAGGAGAAAGATGATATGGATTTCCAATCGGCGATTCAGAATCGCGTGCGACTGTGCGCGGCGATGCATGCCTGGCTTTTGGGTGGTTTCCTGGTCCTGACCATCGCCCACGTTTTGATCGCACACCGCTTTGCGAGTAGCTGGTAAGGAAATGCAATGAAACAGTATCGATTTCCTCGCGATCAACACAAATGTGGCCGCAGTCCACTGGGGAAACCCTGCGTTTACGGCCCGGTCAATGGACAATGCGGTCAAAAAGCTTCTGGTACCCAGGGCGAGACATGCTCTCCGCTTAGAACACTCCACTGGTGGAATCACACGATTCAAATCACCGTCACGATTCTAACCTTGATTGGCGTAAGTATCGCTTGCACCAACGCCGGGCTGAAGCATGTCGCTGCACCTGGCCCCTTGTCCGCATCGCACGCGCAGCTTTTGGTTTCAGGAAGCAAAACGAGCACACTCAATACGATCGACGCGTCCAATCGGTGCGTCGCATGCCACCCAGGCATGGAATCAGGTGAGAATCCGGATGTTGCGATAGCAAACTCTAAGTCGCATACTCAATCCCAGCTTTGCATGAAGTGCCATGAACAAAGCATGCCCAATGCGATCCATGGCTCGCCACACGATCTCACCGGGGACGCGCTGACCCAGTTGCTTGCAAAATCCAGCACCATGGAAAAGCGATCGTTTCTAACAAGACTGACCACTCTAGGCCCAATACGATTCCAAGATACATCGATGGAGTGCAGCCAGTGCCATCGAGAGCATCAAGGGGCCATGCACACACTGAAATCGATGGCCTCTGATCGGTGTCAAGCGTGCCACACCAATGCATTCCATTCTTTCTCTGACGATCATCCGGAGTTCAAAGACTATCCCTACAATCAACCCAGGAACATCTCATTTGATCACCTGAAACACAGGGATATGCACTTCTCAAAGAAAGGGACCGCGTTCGACTGCAAAGCGTGTCACGTAGAAAGCGATCAAGTTGGGTTGGTTGGCCAAGTCTTTCGCGGTGTCTCGTTCGAGAAAGCCTGCGCATCGTGCCATGCAGAGCCGATCAAGACGGCTACGCAAGAAGGACTCATCGTATTGCAATTGCCAAGCATTGATGCGCAAGGGTTAAAGAGAAACGGACTCGATATTGGCCCGTGGCCTTCGGCGGCTAGCCAAATGAACGATGGCACCATCCCTCCTATGATGCGATGGCTGATCCAAACCGAGCCAACCGGTGCGGACTTGCTCGCCCGACTTCCTAAGAGCGGCCGACTGTCCGATGTGGATATGAATGACCCTACCGCGAGAACAGCATTGGCGGAACTGGCAACGGTTTCGAAATCGTTGATGCAGCGACTAGCTAACGATGGGCAACCTGCATTTCGGTCTGCAGCTGAGCAAGTAATCCAAAGGCGAAACGCGGGGCCAACATTGGTCTCTAACACAGCCGCTTCGACATGGCTCGATCGGTTTGCAGGTGGAGTTCCTCCAGACTTGTTCCGCGCTGCGGTAACGGAGTGGCTTGGGCAAGACGCCGCGTCTAAAAAAATTGTGTCGCAACCACCGAAACCTCCATCCACGGTCCGACTCTCTTCGACGATCCTTTCCCCTGGTGACGACCTCTTGGCAGGCACCGACGATTTGCTGGCTCCTGACAAGAAAGACGATTTATTGAATGCGAACAACGATAGCTTGCTGCCAAACAGCAACGACGCACTTGGAGGCTCACAGCCCAATACCCAGATCGAATTAGGCGTCTTCAAAGACTCGAAAGCATGGGATCAGTTAGGGTACGGCGGCTGGATGATCGATCGCCAGAGAGTCGCCATCGTGTACATCCCGCGAGGTCATGCAGACTCATGGCTATCTCAATGGATCGAGTTCGAAGAAATGCTGGGCGCCACAACCATGGATCAGCAAGCCAGTGTTCAGGCGGTGAAGCAGTGTCGATCATGCCATGCATTGGTCGCACCGTCAGAAAGCAACGGCATCCACGGACAGCCTTCTTGGCGAGTTTCATTCGTCAATGCGAATCGAACAGCACTGGAGAAAAACCTCGCGGTTCCGAGAAGCAACAACGAATGCTGGAAAGCAAGTCGACGACCGGCCAATTTAAAGCAGATCACTAAGTTCGATCATGGTCCCCACTTGACGCTCCCCACGATCAGCGACTGTCGGTCATGTCATATGCTGCCAGATGCACAAGCGTCGGATTCGCAACAAGGCAACTCCGGTCCCGAGTTTATCTCCATGGAACGATCGCAGTGCACCAGCTGCCATCAGAAAGATGCGGCAGGCGAATCGTGCACGCAATGCCACAACTACCACGTGAATTAAATGGCAAGCGGTAAGGTCTAAGCGGGAAACGGCAGCGATATTTTTCTCGCGCAAAGTCGCAAAGACGCAAAGGAAAACCAGAACAGGCTGTTCTTTGCGTCTTTGCGTCTTTACGCGAGAAAAAGGATTTCGATCCAGGAGCCCCCAACTTTGCGATTTTGGTGAAGCACGAAAGCGATTTGGGGAGAAAACGCCCCGCAAACGGCACTAGCGGCCGCCATCATGCTCCATCGCAAAAAAATCGGGAAAAAAAAGAGTACTTTTTATGCTAATCCGTGAACGAAAGCCGAATGACTATGTTGCAAATTCTTCCACAAAAGCGATATATTGGCGGGGTGAGTTCGTGTAAAAATCGGGACGTTGGGGAATTCAGCTCTCCTCTCCGCCCGGGTCGTTCTTTTTTTTTTCGAGAGGTGTATACATGCTCAGAATTCGACGACGGGGTTTTACCCTGGTTGAATTGCTAGTGGTTATTGCGATCATTGGCATCTTGGTTGGCTTGCTGTTACCTGCAGTGCAGGCAGCTCGCGAAGCAGCTCGACGTATGTCGTGCAGCAACAATATCCGCCAATTCGGCTTGGCGCTATTGAACTACGAATCGGCTTACAAGCGATTCCCACACGGTATCGGTGGTCCATCCAACTCGGGTCCTGGCGGACACATTTGGGACGTGGACTGGAGCCAAAACCGAGTTCCAATCGGACGTTACGGAGCCGTTGTTTCCGTATTGCCACAAATGGAACAAACCATTTTGTTCAATCAGATTCAACAGCCTTACACCATTCCTGGAACCACCACGGTTATTCAACCTGGTCAAACTCCTTGGGACATGGCTAACGGACAATATCGCCCATGGCGAACACAAGTTGCAGGACTTCGATGCCCATCGGATCCAGGCCGAATGAACCCAGATGCAGGTTGGGCTGATGACGGAAGCGGAAAGATCAACTACGCCATGTGCTTTGGTGATACTGTTCGCGATAACATCAACGGCTGGCACCCAGCATCCACACGCGGTATGTTCCAAGGCCGATATTCACGCCGATTGGCTGAAATCACCGACGGTACAGCTTACACCATTATGTTGGGCGAAATCGCAACAACACCAAGCCAAAACTTGGGCCAAGGTGCTGGCAAGATCCGTATCCAAGGTGGTCTCGCGATCAACTGCGGTGCAAGCGTTGAAATCCCACAAAACTGCCGCGTTCTCGCTGTAGGTGATCGTTATGTTCCTGCCAAGGAACCAACCTGCCGTCACTCGGCTGGTATCCGTTGGCACGACGGTGAACTTGGCCACTCCGGCTTCGTTACCGTTCTCGGACCTAACTCGCCATCATGCAGCAGCGGTGACTGGGGCTGGGGTGTTTACTCCTCCACTAGCTACCACGGCAGCGGAGCACACGTCTGCTTCACAGACTTGGGCACTCGCTTTATCCCTAACACCATCGACACTGGAAACTTGAACGCAACTGCACCAGCAGGAAACGACGGTCCAGGATCCAACGCCAAGAGCCCATTCGGCGCTTGGGGTGCGATGGGTAGCAAAGACGCCGGCGATACATTCGACGCCAGCGAGTGATTTTGAAATCGTCAACAGA
>CAIXME010000786.1 GCA_903920425.1 uncultured Pirellula sp.
ACTACCTTGGTGGAGGACGCAAACGAAGTCGTGGTTTGACCTATGATGTCATTTTTAAATGACGCGATCAGGTTTGGGCCTCCCGCGGGCGCGTGCGCGCGAGGCTTCAAATGTTCGTCCTGTGAAATCGATAATGTGGGCATGACCAAATTCTAGACTTTGCAGAACAACGCTGCAACGTTTTGGATGCTCGTCGATCGGAATATTTGTTTGGATGCTTGTGCAATATCGAAACAGCTGTGTTTAAACGACCAAGCTCATTTGATTGCATTCTACTCGGTAGGGTCGCTCGCAACTTAGCTGGAATGCTGACTTAGGGGCCGGGCTGGGACTCGCTCGCTTTGGCTCGCTCGGTCTGATCACCCTCGGCTTCGCTATAGGGCTGAATCGGAAACGTTTTTTGCTGTTCACTGTCAACTGACAACTAGCAACTGCCAACTCACTTCTCCGCTCTCGTGCCGATGGCGATCAGACTGGCTTCCGTGCCATCCCAGCCTGTCAATCGGCGGCATCCGTGACCGCCGCTTTCAGTTCTTACTTTACTGACAGACCAGCGGCCAAGAGTGCGTTTTGCACCGTGCAACATTCGCAACGGGAGCTGACATGCGGCGGCGACTGTCGTTGTCCATTCGTTGGAACCATCACTGTCGCCGCCTGTTCAGCGAGTATTTCTTGCGGCATTTCCTCGCAAAAGTAAGGTTATCGGTACCGGACACCTTTTCCTTACGGACACCTTTTCCTTACCCCAACGAAACCGTCAACGATTCGGTTCGGAGTGTTCCGAAACTTTCTCAATCAATCGATAGCTCCCAAAAACTTCAAAGTAGGTATATGTGCAGTTATAGTGATCCGGGTCTCCAATATGAAGTTCGACAATGAACGGTTTCCACAGTACCAAGCGATATTCATCCAGCTTGAGATTGGGCGCCAGCTTGTTCCTTGCATATCGATATTTAAAAATGTAATCACCCACGGTAATGCCGCCAACGATCAAACAGCACAGAACGGTGAAACGATACTAGTGTCTTACTCGATTTTCCATTGCACATCTCCCAAAAATGGCCCTTTACAGGTGCAGCCTGAGTAGCGGCTAGCTCCTTTTTCATTCAATTGTCGAACAAGGCCGCAAGCTTCGCTTTTTCAAAATCGATCTTACAAACAATACCGCATTTGGTCGTCCATGGTTTTGCGACAGCATTTATAATGCGGTTAAGCGCTAAGCCGGTTGCACACGTCCTTAACCATAGCCATTTTTATTTGCTCGATTTGGGCGGACCTGGAAAGTCAGGCATGTCTTCACCCTCTTTCACATAACAGGATGTCATTACTTGATCGATAATTGTCGCGGGGCAGTCGTAATACTTAATGTAGGATTCGACAATAATGTCCTTTACGCATTTCCGTCTCTCGGCATCCGGTTTCCCATCACATTCGCCGCTTTGGCAAATTGCGCGAACTTCCAAACACAGATTATTGAAACAAAAATCTGGGTTCGGTTCAGATGGGATGCCATCGTCTCTTTTGTCAAACTGAAGGCATCCACACTTGCACATATCTTTCACGTGCTGGAATTCATGCCGAAAAGTCTGCGTAAAATCCTGCTCAACGTTGTAGCAGATGGCTACGTCAATCCTGTTTTTGTCGATTCCATAACAACGTGTAGAGCCACGCTTGCTCTTATTGTCGCATTTCTTACAAAAAATGTTCACCTTGAACTTACGGCACTCCTGCGGAACACTATTCTCGAAGACCTTTTTTAGTCTTTCGCATTCCTTTAGTCCCTCCGCGTCGGACTTATCACTCGTTCCAGATGGATCTATTTGAAACAACGGCTTGGCAGAAACCATCTGATAAAGATTCCAAGAACCTCCCTTGAATTCAATCGGGTCTCTGGTGAGGAACCTCCCCGATAACCCACTCATCCATCGAGCTCTGAAGTGATGCAAGCCGAGTGTCGAGTCCCACTCACGGCCAGTGTAGGTATATCTGTTGCTTGCTGCAGAGCTTGTTTGCACAGCTCCAGATGCATTCAGGAATGTTG
>CAIXME010000787.1 GCA_903920425.1 uncultured Pirellula sp.
GATACGTTCGGTGTCGTTATTGAAACCATGAGTGTCTGCATAGCGAGCAGCGTCAAGCCAATCTTGAGCCATGCGTTCACCAAATCGGGGAGTATTGAGCAAACCGTCTACAGCTTGTTCGAACGCCAATTCGCCTCGGACCGAAACGTCTTTTGCAAATTGGTCCAACTCCTCTGGCGTCGGCGCCAGCCCCGTCAGATCCAGCGATGTACGGCGCAGCCATTTCTCTGGGGATGTTCTCGCAGAGGGCTCAAGCCCCTTCGTTGCCATCGTACGTCCCACCAAGACATCCATCGGGTTGGTATGCCATCGTGAATGGTTTGCTCTATTCCCTGTGGACGTCTCTCCCACTCGCTCCATGACTGGCTTTACGGGCTGTCGAAACGCCCAATGCTGGTCGTACTTGGCTCCTTGTTCAATCCAGCGCCGCAGGATCGACTTTTCCTCGTCGGACAAAGACTTGTGCGAAGATTCAGGTGGCATCCGAGTCTCTGGATCTTCCAGTGCGATGCGACGGACCAGTTCGCTTTTTGCTAGATCATGCGGGACGATTGCCGAATGACCACCGAGGTCCGCGACGGCACCATCGGACGTATCGAGTCGCAAATCAGCTTGACGGTGCTTTTCATCAAAGCCATGACAATGAAAGCACTTTTCCGAGAGGATCGGGCGAACATCGCGATTGAACTCGACATTCTTGTCATTGCAAAACAGATAGCCGGACAGTCCCAAGGACATTGTCAATACGGCACAGAATCGGAGGGAGAGGTTTGCGGTATTCATACCGTATACGGTAACCCAAAATGCTCCCTAAGTCTGTGATGAGCGGTCGGTGTTTTTGAAAAAACCACCTCCATCCCAATGCAGACTATGCCATCTCGGCACACCGCACCCACAATATTGCCTGCGAGCAGTCACACCCATTTGCGGAACTGAGTGAAAAGGAAACTCAAACCCACTATCCAACTCATTCCAACGTAATAACTTAAGCACATACGCAGCAGCCCAAGAGTGCCACACACCCTAGCCGCACTGCTTTGGCCTTAGTTCTCGACGTATGTCGAGCCAGTCCCTCGATTCCCGCCTTCGTGCTCTTTGCGTCCTCCGTGGTTGTTATTGCCCCATGGTGCCAACGATGGTGATGATGAACGACTTCGATGACAAAACCGTTGCGGTCAGACCATGCGTTAACCAACCAGGAAACAGCTAGCCGTTTGTTGCACCACGAAGGCCTCGAAGAGCACGAAGAAATTTATGGCCTCCGGTATCCTTCCTCATCATTACCCACATCTTTGAACATAACATTCAAATTCCATTGGGTTTTTCGTCCTCGTACTCCGCCCGAAGGGCAGTACTCGTACTCCTACTCGATCGGATAGATAATCGAGTACGAGTACGAGTACCATTTCATTGAGTACGAGTACGGTATTTGTTTGGAATTGTGAGTAAAGATGAGGGTATCCTGCCTCCACTAATTTCACATTGGTCTACATGAGCTGCGAGAATAGCTCAATGACGAGAATGTCGGGCGGAGCCGTGTGCGTTGCGGTTCCCCACGCATGACGAGCTATCTCAGGATCTGCAGTTGTATCGCAATTAGAATTTCCAGCGAAATTCAGTGCGTGTCCCGTATACATCCGGCGCGTTATCGAACCAGCCATTCATAAAGTCGACTCGCCAAAGGCTGCGATTATTGATGGTGCGTTGATAGCGAGTCCCGATACCGTATTGCGGACCAGCTGCATCGCTCAAAGCAGGATCGCCATAAGTATCCAGTGCGGCGAATTCCGTCACCCATTGCCGTCTGAAATCCGCGCTCAACACATTGACTCCCACAGCCCCACCATAGGAGTTGGATGCAGTTGCATTCAAGGTTGGATATCCTGTGAGTCCATCGGTTTCGAAGTTGATACCCGTGTTGCGCAGAATACCACCAGCCCCCGCTGCCCTGGCCACACTTTGAGGTCTTCCGCTTCCGACAAAGAAGTTCCAGTACGGTACGATGGTGCTAGGCTGTGACGAGATCAAACTGTTTTCGAATAGCAGTATCCCTCCATCGGCCGTTCGCGCGTCGGCAGGCCCTGATTGACCAGCGTTCCCAATGAGGCGTACCGAGTTGGATATCCGCCCGAAGTAACGTCGGGTGTACGCGATCGCAGCGTTGTGATACGAGCGGCCTTGGTTGTCTAAATCATCTAGATAGGCATAGTCCATTTCGATGTAACCGTTATACGCTTCGATGAACCAGGCTGTGCCGTAAACACTTGCAGCATTGTTGTCGTTCGCAAAGGCGGGGCTGGTAACTTGGTTGAATCCAGCAAAAAATGTCGCTTCGTAATTGGCCCAATTGAGAGCGCGACTATGTTTCCACGGGGCGCTTAAGGCAAAGCCGGCAATAGCGTCTTCCATCCATATACCGTTTTGATAGAGGAGCGGAACCAAACCGCACGTAAACGGAAGATCGAATGGCGCATCGTCCCCGATCCAACTGCCCGTCATGGCACCGAGGTCCCCCTCAAAAAATGCAGTATCGAGTTGAAAATCCAATTCTTCCTCGAACTGCGCTCGGCCATCGCTAAAGTCGAGCCGCGTAAACCGACCGTTGTGATCCAATGGACCGGTGAACATGTGAAAGCGTTCGGTGCTGGTCAATCGCATGTCCATATCTAAGTTCAATCGATGCGCCCACGAGCGAACATGCTGACCTTTGTCCCGATGCACACCAACGGCCGTGCGATAGTCACCGTAAACGAGGAAAGATGGCGTTAGCAAGTTCACATCGCTAAAAACAGGAACACCCGGTTCATACATTCCGCCCGTATAGAATGGTCGCCACCACTCCACCCATGGCCGCTGCGTATCGATGGCTTGCTTGCCATAGTACGTCTGGATTTCCAAACAAGGTTCGTATTGTTTTGGCTGGAAAGGGATCGGAGCAAAGTCCGATCCGTCGTAAGGTACAAGGCAAGTTTGGCTCGACATCACCGGCGTGCCCACTGGCTCACAAGGTAGTTCGCGGGCGTATTTGAAGTTCCAGTATTTATCGTTCAGTCGTTCACGCAGTGAATTGGGATCGGGATTTACGATTGCGCCATGCTCGTGCGCAACGGTCCCATGCATCGACGGTGGGAATGAGGCTGAAACAGGAACGGCTTGAACGGCTCTGCGCACCGACCGGGCAGAAGTGCCTCCGCCCAATAGCGATTCAAACCGACCGTCGCTTTCACCCGCCATGCTCTGCCATGGCATTGGTTCAGAAAAATGGGGCTGTTGCGTATCCCACGGAACCGCAGTGCCTGGGGGCGTTTCCATTTGCGGAACCGGAACCGCTACTTTAGGGAGCGGCGTGATGCGGCGAGGTTCTGGTAAATTCATATCGCCTGATGACTCAGGCTCAAAACCGCGAAACGATTCCGGTGCTGGTTGGATCGGTATCGGTACTACCTTTTCCGCAGGTGTTGAAAAATCCGGCGTTGGATAAGGCTTTGCGGACTGTTCGCGTTGTTCGAGCAACTTACTCATGTCGATATCGCTCGACCGAATGGGCGTCAACAGATCATCATCATTGAGAGACGGGTCCGTCAACGGAGCGCTTTCTCGAACCGCAGCCGGTGCAAGTAACGGCTCGCTTTGCAACAAGTCATCGTCCTGACTCGGCTTAGGAAGCGGCTTTATTAAAAGAGAATCATCTGCTGGTGCAGGTAGAGGCGCAAGCAAGTCATCGTCATTGGTCGATTGGCGATGCGCTACAGGTGTTGTAATTCCCGCGGGCCGGCTCGGTGCGGGAATCACAATGATCGGCAATCTAGTCGGTTTCGAACCATTCGGTGGTGCTGGCAATGGCTTTGTTCGAGCGTCGCGAGCGAGCGGCTTTGTATCTGGCTTATCAATAACAACCGACTGCACCGAAGCATTGTTATTCACAAGGGGCGACTGCGAATACGACGATTGCGAACAGATGATCACGAAAATACAAGTCAGCATCGCAACACCAACGCGTTGCACGCCGATTCGACTCTCCATCCGGACGGGTCTGCTGGACCTCTGTTGTGTTTCTATTGCTCGCACCATTTATCTCACAACAAATTCGGTGGAGTAGGGATGCACGTCAAAGATCGCATCATTCAACGAACGATGCATATCCGGCGTACCGCCACAAAACAGCATAAAGTAAGGGGGCTCTACGCGACTGCGCAATCGTACACTCAAACGATATACTCCGGGCTTACAAAGTAACTCGGCGGGAATCTTGTAATGTGCTGTACGAGAATCCAGCGGTGGAATACTGTGCGCTTCCATGCGAACGAATGGCGGATGGTTGAGTACCGTGTATGGCACCGTACCAGGACGAAAAAAGGGAAGCGGATCCGCATCCACATTGACGGGCAAGTACATTTCCCGCTCCGTACCTTTGACGTTCGTTATCAAAAACTTGGTCTGATAATTTACCAATTGGGTATCTCTCAGAAACCGCCCTGCGCGAACGTCTAACGAGTGCCAATCGCACAAGTCACCATTCGAATCGAGATGTCCAGACTCCCACAAATGCGAGCCGTCGGGACCAATCAACACCGCGTTGAGCCATAGC
>CAIXME010000788.1 GCA_903920425.1 uncultured Pirellula sp.
GCAGGGACCAAGGCCATGTTTTCCTCGTGGGAGGAATCCATCGCTATAACCAAGCAAATGCATTCGTTGTCCATGGTTGCCGGCTCCATCGATCTACTCGAGGGAGAGGTGACCAATCCTTTGGAAATCGATTTGCTCGATTCCATTCTGATCTACCGCGGTCGAGCCTACGCGTTGCCCACCCGGATTCGTCCAGGCGAATCATTATCGTTCGCTTCTACGACGGTTCCGAAAGATATTACTCGCCGATTGCAGCGACGCCAAAACGTGGCAGGCGAAGAGAAAAACTCCCCCTGGGATCCAGCGGACACGAGCAAGCTAGGGCGACTCACAGAGCTGATCAGCTTTCATAAAGCAGCCAGCGGCAGCAACTACACGAATTTATACAATCGTTACTTAGGTGCACTCGACTGCTCCGACGTGGTTCGCCAAGATCGAGCCATCTTGTTTGCCGAAGCGAAAGACGCGACCCTTTCATGGTCTATCCTTCGCAATTCGGTGCCGATTCAAGCGGCACCAGGTCAACGCAAAACCTTTTTACGGTTGGTTATCCCAGTCTCAAAACCGATCAAAAACAACAACTCTGTTCGCGCAGTTAACCCAGCGAGCCAACCGTGATCAAGACATCGCAACTGACGAAAAAATACGATGACATGTACGCCATCCGAGACATCGATCTCGACCTCGGACAAGGTGACTTGTTTGGATTTATCGGTCCGAACGGGGCAGGCAAAACGACAACCATGCGGATCATCGCGACGCTGCTGACACCGACCTATGGTGAAGCATACGTCTGCGGTCACTCGATCTATACTCACCCCAAAGAGATCCGTCGGCTAGTCGGCTACATGCCAGATTTCTTCGGCGTTTACGACGATATGACCGTGATTGAGTACCTGGAATTCTTTGCTGCCGCCTACCGCATTTCACCTCAAGCCCGCCGAAAGCGATGCGACGAAATGCTCGAAGTGGTCGATTTGGAATTCAAGCGGGATGCCTACGCAAACACGCTTTCACGCGGTCAAACTCAGCGACTCGGACTCGCCCGAGTGCTGCTGCATGACCCAGCTGTGCTGCTGCTGGACGAACCATTGAGCGGCTTGGACCCGCGAGCTCGTATTGAAATGCGAGCCCTCATGCGACGACTGGGATCGATGGGAAAAACCATTATCGTCAGTAGCCACATCCTGCCTGAATTGGCAGATGTCTGTAACAAAGTAGGTATCATCGATTCGGGAGTGTTGATCGCCAACAACGATGTTTCATCCATCATTCGACAAGTTCGCCCCAACATGGCGATTCTCATCGAACCAGCCCAAAAAGAAAAATTGGATCAGGCTGCGAAACTGCTTAGTGGCGACCCCTTGGTCCATTCGGTCGACATTAACGAAGGGGTTATTCGCGTCGCAATTAAAGAATACAACGCCGACTACTCCCCTCTTTCCTCATTGCTGATAAACCAAGGCATCGCAATCAAACGATTCTCCGAGGAAGAAATCAACCTGGAATCGGCCTTCATGGCCTTTACCAAAGGTGCCGGTTCCAAGATCTAGTAACAGTCTGAACCGTATCGGAACGTGCAAAAGTTCCGGTGGCTATTTCGTAGCGGAACTTGAAAAAGTCCGGTGTTTGTTGGTAGCGGAACTTGTGAAAGTTCCGGCGAATCGCCAAACAAACACACCCCATCATCGCCAACAGAATCGCTAGATTCGAGAGGCTCCGCAGACGGAAGATTCACATCTTCCGCTACGATAGGGAGACGTGAGGGAGCTCGTCGCCGAGCTTATGCCGATCCATAGCAACACAGAAGGCTTCCAACCAAATTACAAGCCTAGAACAAGGTCCTCTGTCCCCCGGATCTTCTCTCTCCATGGCACGCCGTCTTTGCACACCATTCGGGCTCGCCCCGATGGATGCGTGACTGACCAGCTACCATGAGAACAGATTAGTATACCGCCATCGCTTGCACCCTTGCCAACGGCAA
>CAIXME010000789.1 GCA_903920425.1 uncultured Pirellula sp.
CCGTCCAGGAAACCAGTCGAATTCTGTCATCGCATCTAACTCGAATGAAGAAAAAGGGGTCAGGTCTCTTAAGAATGAAACGATCGCTGCGATGAAAAGGCGTTGATCCGACGGCTTCCAATAAATGGACCGCTATGGTCACCGCCGCCTGTTGAAAAATCTTTTCTTTGCGCCTTGGCGTCTTTGCGCGAGATCGGTTTTCCTTGGTCGTTGAAACCGTTTCGCTTCGCTCCTACGTTCAGGATAACCGATGATTTTCACGCGGAGGTTTGAGAACCATAATTCTCCGCGCCTCCGCGTCTCCGCGTGATGCTTTGCATCGTTGTTTTCAGGGCGGCCGACTAAAGTCGGTACACCAACTTACTGTTGGCTTCCATCGGTTGGACCGCTATGGTCACCGCCGCCTGTTGAAAAGTCTTTTCTTTGCGCTTTGGCGTCTTTGCGCGAGATCGGTTTTCCTTGGCTAACAGGTGTTCAATACGGCCCGGATGAGTCGTTCAGGATAACCAATGATTCTCACGCGGAGGCGCGGAGGTTTGAGATACTTATTTCTCCGCGCCTCCGCGTCTCCGCGTGATACTTTGCATCGTTGTTTTCAGGGCGGCCGACTAAAGTCGGTACACCAACTTGCAGGGCGGCCGGCTGAAGCCGGTACACCAGCTTACGGGTCGGGGGAACCGTGCTACTATATGGACGTGAGTTTTCTTATTACGGGTGAAGGGAAATAGATATGTCACGTTTTGATTTGAGTGGATTTATCGAAAAGACTGCGCAGCGCGAGCTTGGACAAGGGCTCTTTGAACTCGAAAACGAACGACTGCTTGAGATCAATCTGAACGGTGAGATCTGGACCAAAACGGGGTCGATGGTCGCTTACCTTGGTCAGATCAAGTTTGAACGAGAAGGAATTTTGGAGCAAGGGTTCGGCAACTTGCTCAAGAAAGCAGTCAGCGGCGAAGGGACCAGACTTACCAAAGCAAACGGAAATGGCAAACTCTATCTGGCCGATGCGGGCAAGAAGATCACCGTTCTGTCGCTCAACAACGACTCGATCTTCGTCAACGCGAACGACGTTTTGGCATTTGAGATGTCGTTGAAGTACGAGATCAAGATGCTTCGGAAAATGGCGGCCGTGATGTCGGGAGGGCTGTTCAACGCGAGGTTCCAAGGGACAGGCATGCTGGCCCTCACGACGCACTATGACCCAATCACTCTGCGAGTAACGCCGCAAACGCCAGTAGTAACCGACCCTAACGCAACGGTAGCCTGGAGCGGGAGTCTCGTTCCTGAGTTCAAGACCGATATCAGCCTGAAGACATTTTTTGGCCGTGGGAGCGGGGAAAGCTTGCAGATGGTTTTTCGCGGTGATGGCTTTGTCGTCATTCAGCCCTACGAAGAAATCTATATGCAGCATGGCTAGCTAACACTGCTAAGAATCACCGTTAGGAATCGCCGTACAGCAAAGCTGCACGGCGTTTTGGAGTGCTTGGCGGGTTATTCGCATGTCGAGATTCCGTATTGCCCGCCGCGAATGGATTGGCCGGTCGTTGAGCGTTTCGCTTACCTGGCAAAAACCAGGAAAATTCAGGGTTGATCTCGCTGTATGAGCGGGCGTGGCTGTTAGTTTGGGTGGGCTAATGTCTGTTCGACTCAGGTCCTTTGTGTTACAACTTTGTCACAAAACGCAGGACTAGACAGAGGTCATTCCCCAACTCTTTTGCCCACTATTTCACTGAATTTTCATGAGCGACACCCATAATTGCATCATTATCGGCAGCGGTCCCGCTGGCTGGTCCGCAGCCATCTACGCAGCCCGGGCTAATCTCAAACCGTTATTGTTTGAGGGGGCAATGACCGAAGAAAATCGGGTCGCTGGTCGGTACCCCATGGGCCAACTGGCGCAAACGACTGAAGTGGAGAATTACGCAGGGTTTCCAAGCGGCAACTTGAAAGCATTCTTGGAGTCGGCCATCAGCGATGACCGCAAATACATGTTGCCACCTATCGAAGAACATCCGCACGCCGTGACCGGTCCGGAACTGATGGAGCTCATGCGGCAGCAAGCGACGAATTTCGGTACGCGCGTCATTACCGATGACGTCGTGAGTGTCGATTTTTCGAAGCGGCCTCTCGTTCTGAACACCGCGGAAAACGGCTCGTTCACCACGCACACTGTGATCATAGCGACGGGCGCCAGCGCCAATTACCTGGGATTGCCTAGCGAAGAAAAGTTCAAGAACAAGGGCGTGAGTGCCTGTGCGGTTTGTGATGGTGCGTTGCCGCGTTTTAGAAACAAAGCGTTGGTGGTAGTTGGCGGCGGTGACTCGGCTGTCGAAGAGGCAAGCTATCTGACCAAGTACGCATCGACGGTGCACATGATTCTTCGTCGAGGGGAGATGAGAGCGTCCAAGATCATGCAACAACGGGCTCTTGAAAATCCCAAGATCAATTTGGTCAAGTTCTCCGTCGTCGATGAAGTGCTGGGCAACGCAGACGACTTCCGCGTCGGTGTCACTGGCGTCCGCGTAAAGAACGTGGAGACGGGCGAAACGACCGACATCGAAGCGGCTGGTATGTTTCTGGCCATTGGACATACCCCCAACGCCAAATTCTTGGGTGGGCAAGTAGAAACATTACCTAACGGTTACATCAAGTGGACCCAGGCGTACCGTACCAACACAAGTGTTGAAGGTGTATTCGCAGCCGGTGACGTCGCCGATGATTACTATCGCCAAGCGATTACCTCTGCAGGTACCGGATGCATGGCAGCGCTGGATGCAGAGCGTTACCTTGCGAGCGCTGGGGTGCACTAGCCCATGGCGGCAAAAGATCAGCCGATCGTTGTTCGTGGAGCCCGCGAACACAATCTCAAGAGTGTCGATCTTTCGTTGCCTCGTAACCAACTTATTTGCTTCACCGGGGTTTCTGGTAGCGGCAAGAGCTCTTTGGCATTCGATACCCTCTATGCCGAAGGACAACGACGCTACCTGGAAAGCTTGTCTACTTACGCACGGCAGTTTGTTGGGCAGCTTCCCAAACCAGACGTCGATTTCCTTTCCGGTCTAAGCCCGTCGATCTCGATCAGCCAAAAGTCTACGGGAAACAATCCACGTTCGACCGTAGGCACGATCACCGAACTGCACGACTTTCTCCGTGTGCTGTTCGCTCGTGTTGGAACGGGCTTTTGCCCGACCTGCGATTCCGAGATCGCTTCTCAAACCCGAGATCAGATGGTCGAGCGGATTCAGACGATGGGGCCAAAGGTACCCTATCTGTTCCTGGCGCCGGTAGTGCGAGGCCAAAAAGGGGAGCATCGCGATCTTTTCGATGATTTGCGACGACAAGGGTTCAATCGAGCCAGGGTCGATGGCGTCGTTTATTTGCTGAGTGCGCCCCCAGAACTCGAGCGGCAAATCAAACACAATATCGAGCTGGTAGTCGATCGAATCATCATCGGCCAATCCAGCCGACAACGCATCGCAGAGGCGGTCGACAACGCCATGAAGTATGGGGAAGGGACGATGTTGCTATCCCCTCTCCTACCCCGTGAAACATCCCCCGCACCCAGTGAAGGCACTCCCACCAAGAAGGCCAGCCGAAAGAAGAAAGCAAGCGCCCCCGCCGCGGTTCCCGTTGATGCGGTCGACACCAATCCGAACAACATGCTGGACCGAAGCGATCCCGAGCAAGACATCGTGTTCTCGTCGACGTACGCGTGTGCAAAATGTGGCACTTCGTATCCGCCTCCCACTCCGCAGTTGTTGAGTTTTAATTCGCCGCAAGGAGCGTGCAAAACGTGCGACGGCTTAGGTGAGACGTTCACGTTTACCGAAGAGCTGTTGGTTACCGACGAAAACAAGTCGGTGAAAAACGGCGCGATCCATTTGGTCGGCAAGTCCTCCGAAATGACTAAGTGGTTTCGACGCTCGCTGACCTACTTTGCGAACTACGTCGAACACGCCATGAAGTTGGAACGCAATAGTATGCTTTCCACACCATGGAAAAAATTGCCTCAGGAACAACGCAACTGGTTGCTATACGGCTTCCAAGGATTGCAAGTCAAGGCCAAGGGACAAGCGCTTCACGGCCAAGCCTTCTCGGGAATCGTCAACGATTTGCTCGGTATGTACCGCGCTACCAAAAATCCGATGATGACCAAGCAGTACGAAAAGTACATGCAGACCAGCCGATGCAGCGAGTGCCACGGGATGCGGCTCAATGCACAAGGTCGCTCCGTACGGCTGAAGACCAAGTCGCCATCGTTCAAAGCGAATCCATGGCTAGCGATTGGTGATTGTTCGCGGTTGTCGTTGGATCAATGCGCCGAGTTTTTTGCTCATCTCGATTTGAATGAAAGACAACTGACGATTGGGGGCGAAGCCATCAAGGAAGTGCGGGCTCGATTGCAGTTCTTGTTGGATGTGGGGCTTTCTTATCTGTCTCTGGAAAGGACCGCGCCAACATTGTCGGGAGGTGAGTCCCAGCGCATTCGATTGGCAAGTCAAATCGGGGCTGGTTTGGTGGGGGTTTTGTATGTATTGGATGAACCCTCCATCGGTCTGCATCCTCGGGACAACGATCAATTGCTCGCTTCCCTCGAACGACTTCGGGATCTTGGGAATACGTTGATTGTTGTGGAGCACGACGAAGATACGATGCGTGCTGCCGATACGATCGTGGACTTTGGACCGGGTCCAGGCGTGCGGGGTGGTGAGTTGCTGTCGGCGGGTTCGCTGGATGATATTGCAGCCAATCCCAAGAGCATCACGGGTGGATTCCTGAATCGAACTCGAACTATCCACAGGCCGGCCGAAAGACGCAAAGGAAGCGGAAAGAAGTTGACGGTGCGTGGTGCAAAGCACAACAACTTAAAGAACATCGATGTGGACATTCCGTTAGGTTGTTTCGTTGCGGTTACCGGTGTCAGCGGTAGTGGCAAGAGTTCGTTGATTACGGACATCCTGTCACCTGCATTGCGCAACGCGCTTCAACGAGCCGAAGATACACCGGGCCAGCATGATTCCATTGAGGGATTGGAGCACCTCGACAAAATCATCGATATAGACCAAAGCCCCATCGGCCGAACTCCTCGCAGCAATCCAGCAACCTACGTCAAAGTGTTTGATGAGATCCGAGATTTGTTTGCAGAGCTCCCGGAGTCGAAACGACGAGGTTTTTCCCCTGGCACGTTTAGTTTCAATACCGAACAAGGGCGATGCTC
>CAIXME010000790.1 GCA_903920425.1 uncultured Pirellula sp.
AACATAGCCCAGGATGCTGTCTTGGGCGTTCATGCAATCCAGCCACTCGAACCCTTCACCGGAGAAATCTAGTTCGTACAGTGCAGGTTCGCGTTGTACCAGATGATTCAAATCGGCAACTAGACGCTGAACTCCACGGTGGGTGTCCCAATCCAGCAGATCCCACTGGATTTGGCTGTCGTAATTCCATTCGTGCCATTGAGCAAACTCGCTACCCATGAATAGCAAGTTTTTGCCAGGGTGTGTCCACATGTAAGTGTAGAGCAAACGCAAGTTCGCAAACTTCTGCCATAGGTCACCCGCCATTTGCGCGATCAACGCACCCTTGCCGTGTACCACTTCATCGTGGGAGAGAGGCAGAGTAAAGTTTTCCGTGAACGCATAGATCAAGCTGAACGTCAGTTCGTTCTGATGGAATTGACGGTGGATTGGATCGTGACGCATGTAACGGAGCGTGTCGTTCATCCATCCCATGTTCCACTTCAATGAGAATCCGAGTCCACCCATTTCTGTGGGCCGACTAACTCCTGGCCATGCCGTGGATTCTTCTGCAATCGTCAACACACCTGGGTGGTTCTTGTGAGCTTGGATGTTGAATTCTCGGAGCAAGTGAATCGCTTCCAAGTTTTCGCGACCGCCGTGAACATTGGGAACCCACTCCCCTTCTTTGCGTGAATAATCCAGGTACAGCATGGACGCGACAGCGTCGACACGCAAACCATCGATGTGGTATTTGTCTAACCAGAACAGTGCGTTGGCGATCAAGAAATTACGGACTTCGTTGCGTCCGAAATTAAAGATCATAGTGCCCCAATCAGGGTGCTCACCTTGTCTTGGATCCGCATGCTCGTAAAGTGCCGAGCCGTCGAATTGTCGCAATCCGTGGCTGTCTTTGGGGAAGTGTGCTGGTACCCAATCGATCAGGACGCCGATACCGTTTTGGTGGCAATGATCCACAAAGTACATGAAGTCTTCGGGGGTACCGTAGCGGCTGGTCACCGAAAAGTATCCAACCGTTTGATAGCCCCATGAGCCGGTGAACGGATGTTCCGAAATCGGCATCAATTCCAAGTGGGTGAAGCCCATCTCTTGGCAGTATTGAACTAGCTGGTGCGCGATGTCGCGATAATTCATCCAGCCATGCACGCCACCTTCGCATTTGCGCCATGAGCCCAAGTGGACTTCGTACACCGACATCGGCTTGTCCAGTTGATTCTCGACTTTGCGACGTTCCATCCAGTTCGTGTCTTGCCAAGCGTAGTTGTCGAGCGATTGGACAACGGATGCTGTGCGAGGAGGCAACTCGGCAAAGAAACCGTAGGGGTCTGTCTTGTCGACGACTTGGCCATCTTGCATCCGAATTCGGTACTTGTACTTTTGCCCGTTGCCGATTTGGGGCACAAACAATTCCCAGATGCCCGACGGGATTTGCTTTTGCATGGAGTGAGAACGACCGTCCCAGTGATTGAAATCACCGATCACTTGCACGCTTTGGGCGTTGGGAGCCCAAACGGCAAAGTTCACACCCGAATGTCCTTCGACTTGACGCAGGTGAGCACCGAGCTTCTCATAAATTTGCCAATGCTGACCCGCGTTGAACAAATGTCTGTCGAAGTCACTGATCAAGCTCGGCACGGAGTATGGATCTTGCATTTCTATGGTCTTTCCGCTCGAATTCGCAAGTCGAAATCGGTATTGAGGAGGATTCGAATCAAGTTGTGGCATCAGTCCTTCGTACACACCGGACGGATGTATACGGCGCATCGGGCGCGCTGCCGAATTTTTTTCATCCAGCAACCATGCTTGGTCAAAACCAGGAAAATAGCCCCGCACAGCCACGGCATTCTTTCCTTCGATCTGAATCGAATGAGGTCCCAGAACGCTGGCTGGATCCGCACTGACTCCGTCGATAATGCTGGACAGGGTGTTTAGGTTGATCTGGGTTTGCACGAGTTTCTCCAATGGTTATACCGAATGATGATGTTTATGTGTATCGCTACGCCCCAGTTGCCACCCAGCGCATTGCTGGCTCAAGCGTCACCGTGGGCGAGAGCGAGTGAATATTTGGGTTAACGTCGATACGTCCGACGACGTGGTTCCATCGTCAGCATGCAGCGAAGATAGGAATCGAGCCAATCGTCAAGGGCCATGATTCCCTCCCACACTGCCGAACAAAGTCGCACTTGGGTACGCCTTATCCATCGGAACGGGAAGAGGATCGTTCCTGTGATGCTTCCCATCCAGCTGGACGAACGCTTCAACGTTGCGGCCGGCTTTATGGATTGCTTTTGTTTTGTTTTGATTTCCGTCGTATGCGATTTCGCTGTCTCTGGCCGAAAGCAATCCATCGCTGCGGTGACGGCAGGATGCTCGACTGGCGTGTCGACAAAAATGCGTTGCTCGCGCGATTTCTGCACAGGACTGCGTGCCGATGGGGTTGTAGTGGCTGAAGATGTTCGACGACGGGTCTTTGCTGTGGAGACTCGTACTGCGGTTCCTTGGGTCTCGTGTCCGATTCCATCTCCCTGGTCTTCCGAGGATGGATCGTCTTCCACGGCTTGATTGGACGGAGCTCCGTGAGGAGATGACATCCCGGACTCGTCGACACCACCGCTCGGATCTTCTTGAGCCATGAACCGGCACTGCACCTGATGAAAGGACAGCGTCCGGTCAATTCGCTTCCAGATGTCGGCGTTGCGTATAGGCTGTACCGCGCCAAAGTGCTCCCACGAGAAATCGTTGTCCCGCCATTCCGTCAACCCATACTGCAGACCGCGACTGACATAACGACTTGTCGTGATCAACGTAACGCGGCTCGGTTGCTCGAGCGATTCCAAACCTCTTAGCACCGAAATCAACGCGCTCCGATCGGGTGCACACGATGATTCGAGATCTGTCGCTTCTGTTCGCTCACCTGTGTCCACGTTCTCCAAAACGAATCGCCATCGGCCTCGATTGGAGGCCGTACTATCGCCGTTGGCAGGGGTATTGCCATCGCAGAATAGTAGAAAGTGAGGGCGAGTTGTGGTCATGGCTGCAGCAAGCAACGTCGTAAAGCGGGGATCGAGTGCCGAATCTCCGCAAGCTTGCGCGGTAACTCGCAAAGTGAGAGCTATTCGATTAGAAAAAAGATATGATTTGTAGGTGACTCTGCGCTTTGCGTTGAAACTGATGTTTATGCCGGCAAGTGTAGCGCTGCAGAAGCTGTCGTAGGGGAACTTGTGAAAGTTCCGACGAAGCGCCAGCGAACAATGGCCCGTTATTGTTAGTAGCATCGCGAGATGTAAATGCTCCGCCGCCGGAAGATTCACGTCTTCCGCTACGGTTAGGGCGGGAGGGCTGTTTGCATTTCAAAACGTAGCGGAACTTGTGAAAGTTCCGGAGAATC
>CAIXME010000791.1 GCA_903920425.1 uncultured Pirellula sp.
CGGCTCGCGCCATTCCGCTAAAAATTGCGAAGCAATCGAATGTTAGCGGAGCAGCGCAAGCTGCCCGGTCGGAACTGCCAAACCACGCCAACGATCCCAGTCAACTCCAAGCACCACTAGCCCGCAACCGGACGGCTCGCGCCCTTCCGCTAAAATAGGTCGGCCCGTCCGCGCCCTTCCGCTAAAATGCCTTCGACCAGCTCGCGCCGTTCCGCGATCGATTGCCCATCCAGCGATCATCTACCCGAGGTTCCCAACCGATCCCTCTTATAAATGTTGGATCCACGTTACAATGTCTGCATGAATTTAAATGAAACCAGTACTCATCGGCCACCTTCGGTAACATTTCTAGGAGCAGCTCAATCCGTCTCGGGCTCCATGCACTTATTGCAAACAGGATCAAAACGGTTCTTGTTCGACTGTGGATCCCATCGCGGACCTCGCAATGAAGCTCGTGCACGAAATGCTTATTTTGCCTTCGATCCCACCACCATATCCGCTCTGTTTCTGAGCCATGCTCACGTCGATCACTGCGGGAATATCCCCAACCTAGTTCGGCAAGGGTTCAACGGACCAATCTACTGCACTCATGCCACCAAGGATCTCGTGCAAATCATGCTCGAGGATTCCTTGAGGATTCAAGAGGGGGATGCATCAGCCGGTCGCGGCTTTAGCAATCGTGGGCGAACACTCCCACCACCCTTGTTTACGCGCGAGCATGTCGAAAAGGCAATCGAGAATTGCGTTGGAATCGACTTCCAAAAAAGAATTCAATTAGACGACAACGTCGAACTGGAGATGATCGATTCCGGGCACATTCTAGGGAGCGCAATCACCTGCGTTTCCTTCACGAATCAACAACAACGTTACTCCGTCACGTTTACAGGCGATCTGGGACGACGAGGTATTCCCTACTTGCCAGACCCGTCCCCCGTTCCAGCCGCCGACTTGATCATTTGCGAAAGCACATACGGTGGCAAACGCCACGATACGCTTGAGGGGATGGCGGCCAAGATGGCGAAAATCGTTTCAGCGACCATCGAACGAGGAGGTAAAGTCCTCATTCCAGCCTTCAGCTTGGGACGCACCCAGCTTGTGCTGCACTATCTTCGAACATGGATGGCGCAAGGAGTTGTTCCGACGCTGCCCCTGTACGTCGACAGCCCACTCGCTCAACTAATCGATACGGTTTACGAAAAGCATCGGCATCTTGTGCAGCCAACTCGAAGCGAGATCAGTTGCCGATGGCTAGAAACAGAAGAAGAAGCCTGGGAGTGCACGTCTCAGCGGGATTCGTGCATCATAGTCGCGTCAGGTGGAATGTGCGAAGGTGGACGGATCGTCAGGCACCTCACGGAGCATATTGACGACCCTAGGTCGACAATTGTTTTGGTAAGTTATCAAGCGCCCGATTCCGTCGGCGCTCAAATGCTCTCAAGTCGACCAACGGTCAAAATGCAGGGACAAAATTGGAACAAATGGATCGAAGTAGCTGAGATCAATGGCTTCTCCGGTCACGCCGACAAAGACGATATGGAAGTACTATTGCGCGACGCCGTAGACAAGACGGGTAAAGTGCGATTGGTGCATGGCGAAATACCTCAAATGGCAGCCATGACCGCACAACTTAGGGAAATGGGATTCGCCGATGTTGCAGCCCCCCGACGCAACGAGACTGTGTTCGTCTAATTCCAAGGTTAGCGGAGCAGCGCAAGCTGCCCGGTCTGAATCGCCAAACCACGCTAAAGTCCCTAGACAACACCGAGCATCGCTAGCCCACAACCGGACGGCACGCGCCGTACCGTTAGAGATTGCGAAGCAATCCAGTGTTAGCGGAGCAGCGCAAGCTGCCCGGTCTGAACCGCTAGTTCACACCAACGTTCCTAAACCACACCGAGCATCACTGGCCCACAATCGGACGGCTTGCGCCGTACCGCTAAAACTGACCGGACGGCTTGCGCCGTACCGCTAAAACTGACCGGACGGCTTGCGCCGTACCGCTAAAACTGACCGGACGGCTTGC
>CAIXME010000792.1 GCA_903920425.1 uncultured Pirellula sp.
GGGGAGTTTTGGGCTTCCGTGTAGCGGCTTGTCCGAGATGCACAGGAGCGATGCGGAAGGAATCCGATAGCGAAAGCCATTGGCTGCAACCGTTGCCGACTCCATATCTACACCGATACTGCGACTAGCTTTCAAGTCGTTCATTTTCCGACTAACGACGAGCTCCCAGTTTCGATCGGCGGTGGTGTACACGACACCCATACGGTAAGGTAGCCCGCGGTCCTCGAGCACCCTAGCTAAATTGCGATTAAGGAGAAAGCTTGGGGTAACCGGTACCGAGCGAGGCAACGCATCATCGAGAACCAAATCGTCACGCATGTAGCTGGTAGCCAGAACGAAGTCCCCGATTTCTTGGTGATTACGAATCCCAGCGCAATGCCCAACCATGAGCATGGCGTCTGGCCGCAATACTGCCAAATGGTCTGTAAAGTTTTTGGCGTTGGACGGGCCGACTCCAATGTTTACGATCGTCAATCCGTTGTTGTCGATATCCGGAGCGTGCAGGGTAGGCATTTGAACATCATCGCGCACCGAAGCGATAGCCTGTGGATGCATCTGCAAAAATGCATCCATGTGCATTTGGTAGTTGGTCAAAAGAACATAACGCTGAAAGTCTTCGGCTCGCGTGCCGGTATAATGTTCCAAGCGTTCAAGCGACAGTTCCACGCGTTCTGGCCCGAACAAAAACACTTTCTTTAGCGTTTGGTCGAAATTGGATTCATCGATAGCAGATAGCAATGAAGGGGAATGGAGATCGATTCTCATTTGCGATGGAGTGATCTCGATATCTGCGCCGCGCTGCGCCAATTTCAAAAGTTCACGGCGCAGGTACCAACGATACGCGGTGGGGCGAGCGATTTTTCCGGAGATGATCGGGTTGTGTTTCGACCAGTGCCGCAAAACGGTCACTTTGGAGTAACGTCCTTCGGCATAGTGCTGCTCCATTCGCCTACATGCTTCGTCGATAGCAGCAGGAAGTCCCTCAACGGTGTCTGAGGAGATACGGAAGACATCTGACATGGTATTTACTCTGTTGGAGGCGCTCTATTGAGGCAGCATTGGCCGAGGCAAAATGCTATGCCCTGTTTGATGGATACTCGAGCGATGGGATAGCAACATGTTGCGATCGTATGGGATCGAGTTTAGGCTGTTCGCGATTGTTGGATAAGGTCTGCGCCGCCATCGGCTGCCAATTGCTGCGCTGCTTCTTGTCCCAATTGCTCAGCCGCACGATAAAGTTCGGATACGATAGGTGGTGCATCAAATCGAACGTGGTTTTCGGTGCTCACCAGCTGAGACCCGTCGATCGAAAAGACGCGCGCTGTGATTTTGATTTCGCCGGGGGTGGTTTTTGCGTGAGCAGCGAGTGGAGCCAAGCATCCAGCACGCATGGCTCGGAGTAGACTGCGTTCTGCCAGGACGGACGCATGCGTATCGTGGTGATCGAGGGCAGCGATGGCCGCAATGGTATCTTGGTCACTATCTCGGGTCTCTAGCCCGAGGGCTGCTTGTCCAACCGCGGGTAGCAATACATGGTCATCGAACTTCTGGCTGATGCGAGAAGCAAGACCGAGTCGATGCAGTCCTGCGAAAGCGAGCAAGATCGCATCGTATTGCCCATCATCAAGCTTTTTAAGACGCGTATCCACGTTGCCACGGATATCGATGATGTTCAAATCGGGGCGTGCGTGCAGCAATTGGGCTTTTCGGCGAGGGGAGCCGGTACCGACCGTGGCTCCTACTGGTAACTCCGCAAGCGATAAGTCGCCGCGTGAGATCAAGCAATCGGCGGCATCCTCTCGAGCTGGAACGGCAGCCAGCGTCAAACCCGGGACAACATCCGTGGGCAGATCTTTCAGACTATGAACAGCGAGATCGCATCGGTCGTCCAGCAGTGCCCGTTGAATTTCCTTGGTAAACACTCCTTGTCCGCCCGATTGCCCAAGCGGCGTTGTCGAAACGTCACCAGCAGTGGTAATCTTGACCAGTTCAACGTCGTGACCCAATTGCTGCAAACAGCTTGAAATGTGGTTTGCTTGCCACAAGGCGAGTGCACTTTGGCGTGTGCCAAGCCGAATTAACATGATAAATCCAATCGTGAATATTGCATGGCCCACATCGAGGAAGCAAAAAACGCGTCACATTCGATCTCGGCAAGGTCTGAAATCGTGATAATATAGCGAGGAAATTCGAAACACTCTCCCCAAAGCTGAGATGCAATTCTTTAATTTTCCATTCGCCCAGACAGACGAAGCTGCCGTATCCGCAGCCGCAACCAATCTTGCCAACTCGGCGGTCCAGATGGGGCAGCGGGTCGTCGAGCGAGCTTGGTTGAATATGCCGACGCTGATTCTGGCGAGCGTCGTCCTATGCGCACTGGGGATCGCTTCTTCGGTTGCCCATTATTTAACACGCCAATCGAGTCCATCGATAAATCAAGCGTTGGTGCAGCGATTCGTGTTGCGATTGTGGGCATGGTGGTTGATGTTTGGGATTTTGATTGCAGGTCTTTTCCTGCAGCGAATCGGCACGATTATCTTGTTTGGCCTCGTATCGTTCTGGGCGTTTCGAGAATTCATTACGATGACGCCAACGCGCCGAGGCGATCACCGGGCATTGTTTTGGAGCTTGGTGGTATTCACGCCATTGCAGTACGTGCTCATTGGGTTGTCTGACTCTGGTTTGACATATCGTACGAAGCCTATCGATTTCTACGAGATCTACAGCATCATGATTCCCGTGTATGCATCCCTTTTTATTCCTGCGAGAATCGCGATCGCTGGAGATCACAAGCGGTTCTTGGAGCGTTCCGCCCAGATCCAAGCTGGACTGCTCATTTGCGTGTACTGTTTGTCGTTCGCGCCCGCTTTGTTGTTCTTGGATTTGGTACGAACCGATGGAACGCATTGGAAAGGGAGTCGAGCTGGTTTTTTATTCTTTTTCGTTTTGATTTCCCAAATGTCGGATGTTTTCCAATGGGTATGGAGTCGTGTTGGCCGCCAACGGATCATTGCAAAGGATGTGAGCAGTTCCCGGACTTGGGAGGGGTTCCTTGGAGGTGCGTTATCGACAGGCATCTTGGCGGCGACTCTGTATTGGGTTACGCCGTTCACCCCTTGGGAAGCAGCGTTTATGGGCATTGTCGTGGCAGCGTTGGGATTTGCGGGCGGGATGACCATGAGCGCCATCAAACGAGACAGAGGAGTGCACGATTACGGCACGCTCGTGATGGGGCATGCTGGAGTATTGGACCGTATTGATACGCTCTGTTTTTCGGCTCCGATCTTTTACCATCTGACTCGCTTTCTCTTTGTCTAGCAAAGGTTGTATTGGATGGCCTGGATCGATACGCATGCCCACTTGGCGGACGACGCTCTGCGCCCGCAATTAACGGATGTGCTCGAACGAGCGAGGTTAGCAGGCGTATCGGAATTGCTGTGCGTCGCAGTGGATCGAGAGAGTAGCGAAGCTGCCATGCGGATATCGCATGGCCATCCCCAAGTCTGGTCCACGGCAGGTGTGCATCCCAACTACGCTCATCTAGCCAGTGCGTCGGATTGGGATCGTGTGTGCGAAATGACTAGCGATCCCCGTGTTGTTGCTTTGGGTGAAACGGGCCTTGATCTGCATTGGGACGATTGTCCCTTTGCTATCCAGCAAGCAAACTTCGCGCGACACTGGGAATTGAGCCGCAGAACGCAATTACCCTTGATCATCCATATGCGTGATTGCGAAAGCGAAATGCTGGCGGCGCTAGAAAGGGAACGCGAACTAGGGCCGTTGAGAGGTGTGATGCATTCTTTCGCCGGCAGTGCCGAAACCGCGAAGGCGTGCCTCGCTTTGGGGCTGTATATCAGCTTCGCAGGGATGCTCACTTACAAGAAATCCAATGAACTGAGAGAGGTCGCCCGAACGATCCCTTTGAATCGCTTGTTGGTGGAAACCGACAGTCCGTATCTCAGTCCGGAACCCCATCGCTCGAAGCGGCCCAATGAACCGGCCAATGTCGTATACACGGCA
>CAIXME010000793.1 GCA_903920425.1 uncultured Pirellula sp.
GGACCCCGTTCTCAAAAAGGCCGCCATCTGGACTTATTGGCGTGGTGCGCACCGTGAACCCGGGCTCGATGCCGGTGGGACCATTGTGATCCAAACGCAGGAGAAAAAGGGTTGGTTTTGGTACATCCCCCTGCACGACGACGTGGTCAGCGTCGGAGTCGTCGCAGGATATGACTACCTGTTCAAAAACAGAAGCTCTAAGGACCTCGAAACTATCTACATGGAAGAAGTAGCTCGCTGTCCCGGCGTGCAACCTCGTATTGCCAATGCGGTTCGCTCCGAAGAATACAAAGCGCAGAAGGAATATTCCTACAAGGCTAAAAAATGCGCCGGTGATGGCTGGGTGCTCGTCGGTGACGCTTTTGGATTCCTTGATCCTCTTTACTCGTCTGGATTGATGCTCGCCCTCACGTCAGCCGCGATGGCCGCCGATTCGATCTCGGATGCTTTAGACGCGAACGACACCAGCGAAGCTCGACTGCGTAGCTGGGAACCGGAACACCTCAAGGCGATGGATCGCATGCGAAACCTTGTATGCGCTTTCTACGATGGGCTTAACTTTGGGCGACTGGTTCGAAAGTACCCCGATAAAAAGAATTTGATCACCGACGTGCTTATCGGTAATCTGTTCCACGACGAAATCGATGAACTATGGCCGCTGATCGATGAGCTACGGAAAGAAGATCTTGCGATGGCGATGCAAACCAGTTAGTGCACCTGTGTTTCGATTGCCATCGATTGTTAACTTGACTATGCCTCGCTTGCTTCCCACGGTTCGATGCTTCACGAGTCTCGCACTGGGAATGGGCTTGTTCATGGCTAGTTCTTTTGGTTGCTCCTGGGTATTGGCTCAATCCGATCTGCAACAACCCACTGCACCGAAATCTGTCGATGGCGATGCCACCATTCGCGCTCCGCACGGTAATTCTGAGATTGTTATCACGACGACCAATCGCTTGGCTGGTGCGATCCATTCGGTGACTTGGGATGGCATGGAGTTTATCGATAGTGCCGACCATGGCCGACAACTGCAATCCGCCGCGAGCTTCGATTGCGCTAAACCAGGACCTTTCTGGGCAGAAGCGTTCAATCCCACCGAGGCTGGCTCTAGACTCGATGGCGCTGGCAACCGCTCGACGAGCCAACTGTTGAGCATAGAAGCCCATGGCAACGCGTTGAAGACTCGGACCCAATTGGCGTTTTGGCTCGCACCACACGAAAACTCCTTCGGAAGACCAGCGCTCAATGCGACGAAACTCTCCAATCACCTGCTCGAAAAGCATGTTTGCATCGGTTTCCAAAATTTGCCCAACGTGATTCAGTACGACGTTCAATTCAGCGTCCCTGAGAACGAAACCCATCATTTCGCTCAGTTTGAAGCGTTGACGGGCTATATGCCCTACCATTTCAACCAATTCTGGATCTTGAAACCCGATGCGATATCCCTCGAACGACTGAGCGACGGACCTGGCGAACAAGCCTTTCCCGTCGTTTTTTCCAACGAAACGAAAACACATGCGATGGGCGTTTTCTCCCCAGACCAACCTTCCACCGGGTTTGAATCGGCAGGCTACGGACGCTTCCGGTTTTTGCAAGAACAAGTGGTGAAATGGAACTGCACCTTCCGTGTTCGCAAAAGCGAGAACATCAAGACGGGAGACTATCGCTTTGCGGTTTTTGTCGCGATCGGTTCACTTCAGCAAGTCCAAGATGCTTTGCTGCAACTCCGGGCCGCAACGCGGTAACTGCACCTCCACCGAGAGTCTGTCTTCGTGAACCCCGCCCGCTCCCCGGGTTGCGTGCCAAAGATCTTTCTCGAGCCCGGAAATGCCCGCTCGTACGATTTAGGCGTGAATTGATACTTCATACACTGCGGTTTTTGGATTACCTTTATGGATAAGGTTTAGTAATTTAGAACTTTTTTGAATCCGACTCTATCGCTCCCGCGTACCTCTTGTGGGCACTTCCTTAGGAGCAGCAAATGAGTTTGATCACCATCGATGAGGGTTTGGAATTGGAACAGAGTTGGGACGCAGCCATGCCAGCTAATGATGCAGGTGGGGAGACAATACCGTTGTTGACCCGCGTTGCTCGCCGTGAGCCAGAAGCGTTTAACCAATGTATTGAGCAGTACGGCAACCTTGTTTGGTCCATCGCTCGGCGTTTTTCACCGGGCCAACTAGACGCGGAGGATGCGGTACAAGAGATTTTCTTGGAATTATGGCAAAAGGCCGAACGATTCGACCCTTCCCTTTCCGCTGAAACCACGTTCGTAACCATGATCGCTCGTAGAAGGCTAATCGATCGATACCGCAAGCAGTCCAAGTCTATCGAATCCACCAGCTTTGGGGTCGAGATGGACGACCTGTTGCCCGCGGATACCGGGGCATCGTATGACGTCGTTGATGAAGCGGCCAAAGCCACGCGATGCCTGGATTCCTTGCAATCCAATCCTCGCGAAATTCTTCGTAAGAGTATCCACGAAGGTCGATCGCATTCTCAAATTTCGTTGGACATGTCGATTCCCTTAGGGTCGGTAAAGTCGTTCGCCCGCCGCGGTTTGATTCAACTGCGCGAATGCATGGAACGTTTTTCCATCGCCACCAAGACGGGAGTAGCATAATGAACACTTTGATGACTAGTGACGATCGTTTGCGAGAGTTGGCGGCGGGTTACGCGATTGGCGATCTTACGAATGCGGAAATGCTTGAGATTACATCGTTCAATCAGACTGAGTTCAACGCGATGGCTGAAAAAATGGATGAAGCCGCTACTCGAGCTTTCTTGACTTTCCAACGAGTTTTGCCTGCGGAGACTATGCCGGATGATCTCTCCTTAAGGCTTCAAAGCATGGCTCAAGGCTTTTTAAAGAAGTCCGCATCGCCATTGGAAACCGAGGTATCACAGGAGTCCTTTGACAAAGTTATTGTTGCGCCATCTTCGTTGTCGGGCCGTGAAATCGCTGCCTGGTTATGCGTGGCAGCTTCGATTGCTTTGACGCTCATCGCTTGGTTACCTAGCCGTGGCGAACGCGATATCTCCATGGTAGCGAAAAGGGATCAGTTGATCGCTTCGTCCAATGATTTGGTCCGATTGCCTTGGACTTCGAATTCTGCTGATTACCCTGCCGACTCTCCACTGGGTGAAGTTGTCTGGAGTACCTCAGCCCAACAAGGCTACATGACTTTCACCAGGCTCGCCAAAAACGATCCTACGAAAGAACAGTATCAACTCTGGATCATCGATCCTTCTCGCGATGAGAAACCGGTTGATGGCGGTGTTTTTGATATCGTTAGCGGCTCGGAAACGATTGTTCCTATCAACGCCAAGCTGCGTGTCGACAAGCCTGCTGTCTTCGCCATCACCGTTGAAAAGCCGGGCGGTGTTGTGGTTTCGGATCAAAAGAGATTGCCGCTTTTGGCCAAGGTCAAATAAGGACCTAGCCAGTTTGGCTCAGTAGGTTTTGGCTTTCAGTACCCGCTTTGAAGTACGTCGTAGATCCTGGGATCGCAAAGCGTGTTGGCTATCCATCGGCAGCCGTCAAAGCTGCCGTGCTTGGTATGTTCGTTGGGCACCGAAACCACATATGCCCCTGCGGACACTCCGGCTTTCGTTCCCGTTGGGCTATCCTCCAAAACCAAAAGCCTTTCTATGGGTACCTCGAGCCGTTTAGCGGACGCTAGATAAATATCGGGATGCGGTTTCCCTCTGGGTACATCTTGGGCGGTCATGACGAAATCGACTCGCTCCAACGCACCCACCAGTCCTAAAGCTTTATGGGCAAACGTGGGCGTTGAGCTCGTCGCTACGCAACGTCTGATCTTCTTTTGGTCCAAGTGATCAAGAAGCTCGTGTAGGCCCGGCATGGCCTGTAAATGCGTCTCCAAGAGGTCGTCAAAGATCTCGTCCGTTTCTCTTTGCAGCTCCTGCCATGTCTCGGTCATGGATTCCTCTCGGATGAGAACTCCAAAGGCCTCGGGTGCTGGTAACCCTATCATCTGGCTCCGCACCTCTTCTCGGTAAACTTTACCTCGTCGCTGCATCAGGGTCTGGCTGACTATTTGGTAAAGGTCCTCCGTGTTCAACATCAACCCATCCATGTCAAAGGCTACTGCACCTAGAATTCGCCTTGAACCCTCGCTTTCCGTGGATAACTTGTCAGCTTCCACGCCAATATCGTTGTTCATATCCTTACCTACCAACATCCGCTTTTTCCCTGTTCACAAAGCCTCTCGTTTCCAACAACCTTGTCGACGTTTCACGGCTGGAAACAAACCTGTTTTCCACAGCTTCGAATGAGCCTCAAGCTATGGGTTTTTATGGTCCGTTTCGTCAACTAGCCCTCTTGTGAACAGTTTTGGAAGCCTCTCTTCAAATACAACAAAGATATAATTCTATTAAGGTTAAAGACAAAGCGACCGTGAGCGAGACTTCGCTCACATGGTCCATCCATCGTGGAGCGTTGCATCTTTGGTCACGATAGGAATACCATCTCGAACATAGCAAGGATCATATTGATCGGAATCATTGGCTCCTGAGCGATTGACCACTTGAACATGGCGACCAATCCGGCAGTTCTTGTCGAGGATAGCGCCATCGATCAAGGAACCCGAGCCTATCCCCACGGGTACTTGACCCGAGCTAGCGAGTTTGGCTAGTTCCTGATCGGTTTCCATGTAATCAGCTCCCATGATGATGCTGTTCTTGATGGTTACCCCTTCCCCGATAACGCACCGAAGACCAATAACGCTGTTTTCTATGCGAGTCCCTTTGCCGATCCGGCAACCATCGGCGATCAAGGATTCGGAAATGGTAGCACCCTCCAAGACGGTAGGTGGCAAGAAACGGGCTCGAGAGTAAACGGGGTAATCGGCCGAGAACAAATCAAAAGGTGGGTTGTTCTTGGTGAGAGAAAGGTTGGCATCGTAGAAAGCTCTGATCGTCCCGATGTCTTCCCAGTAGTCATCGAACAAGTGCACTTGAACCTTACGAGAGCGAATGGCGGCTGGGAAAACTTCTTTTCCAAAGTCGCTGTAGTTCGTTTTGTTGAGAACGTCGAATAGCAGTTCTTTGTTGAAGATGTAAAGACCCATGCTGGCCAAGCAATCGCGACCTTGCGAAGGGATACCACGAGCGTCGATCCACGAAGGGTTGGTGGTGACCATATCGATTTCTTCGTTGGTTTTGGGCTTCTCCAAGAAACCGGTAACCCGGCCCGTATCATCGCAGCGCATGATGCCCAAAGCATGGGCCGCTGAGCGGTGAACGGGAATAGCAGCGATAGTAACGTCGGCATTGGACTGAATGTGCGTATCGAGCATTTTCGAGTAGTCCATGTGATACAATTGGTCGCCACTCAAGATGAGGACGTATTTGCAATCGTTCTGGTCGAAATAGCGAAGGTTCTTGCGAACAGCATCAGCGGTACCTTCGTACCACTCGGTTCCACCTTCCATGGTTTGCTGGGCAGCCAAGAGTTCAACAAAACCGCCGCTGAAATTGTCAAAACGATATGTTTGGCGGATATGCTGGTGCAAAGATACGCTGAGGAATTGCGTAACGACGTAGATACGGTTGATGCCGCTATGAATGCAGTTACTGATAGGGATGTCGATCAAACGGTACTTCCCCGCCAACGGAACGGCAGGCTTAGCGCGAATTTTGGTCAAAGGAAAAAGACGAGTACCGCGACCACCACCTAGGATCAACGAAATCACTTGTCGCATATCATTCAGCATCGAAAACACGTAACCTTTCGTCCAAAATACGCATGGGGAAAACCAAGAGCCCTTAGAATAACCTAAACCGCATAAGCCGGACAGTTTAGCCAAGGAACTTAACGACCATGAATGGACGCATATTAGAGAAAACCCTCCAAATTACCAAGGAATTGGTTTCGTACCCGTCAGTGAGCGACCAAAGCAACGCGGACGTCAGCCAACACGTTAGCGACATCCTTTCGAGCATCGGGTTTGACGTCGAAGCTCATTCCTACATCGATGCGAAAGGAAAGAAAAAGGTTAGCCTGGCAGCCAAACGAGGGTCGGGAACGGGCGGAGTTTGCTACTTGGCACACACCGATGTGGTCCCAGCAGAGGACTGGTCCGCAGGTTTTTGTGGACCTTTTGAGCCTACTGTAGTGGGCGAACGGCTATTTGGGCGAGGAACCTGTGACATGAAAGGTTCACTGGCCTGTGCTCTGGTAGCGGCCAGCCAAATGGATGTAACCCAGCAAACCAAACCAATCTACTTTGTAGTAACCAGCGACGAAGAAGTTGGAATGTTTGGAGCCAAGCAGATTGATGCCAACTCAGCTTACTTTCAAGAAATGGTAGACGGAGAAACCGTCGGCATTGTGGGTGAACCGACCAAGCTTTCAGTCATCCATGCCCACAAAGGTGGCCAAAGGCTCTCGGTGATTGCTCGAGGCCGCAGTGCACACACGAGTACGAACGATGGCATCAACGCCAATTACCAGTTGATACCAGCACTTCAAAAGCTCCTGGACCTTCGTCAAGAAAGCGAAACCAACCCTCGTTACAGCGACTCGATGTTTGATCCACCGACGCTGTCCTGGAACATGACGATAGCCAACGAACCCGAAGCCATGAATGTCACACCTTCCTTGGCACAAGCCAACATCTTCATCAGAACGATGCCTAACGTTGATCATAGGCCCCTATTGGTTGCCATTGAGGAGATTTGCAAACAGCATGGGTTGGAAATGGCTTTGCATGATGGACTGGCGCCTTGGCAGGTGTCACCGCAGAGCGAGTGGATTCAGCAGATGTTGCAGTTGGTCGGCCAAAACAACTCCTACAGCGTTTGCTTTGCAACAGATGCTGGTATTTTGCAGCGATTGAAACGGCTGATGGTATGTGGTCCAGGGGATATCCAACAAGCTCATCGGAGCGACGAATGGATAGCCATAGACCAATTAGCCCGCGGAGTGGACGTTTACCAAAGGGCTTTTCAACGCTGGACCACATAGACAGCCTGAAAAGTTTAGGCCAAACAGGGGTACTGCGCCACATCGACACACTAGCATTTTAAGCATGTGTCCACAGGATACAGTGAGTCCAAAGGAGGACTAAAAAAGCGAGCACAAAAGTGGTCTCAGACGAGTTGGTACAGCGATTGCATTAAGAAAAGATCACTAGGTGAGTCACCCTAGTCACATGATCCCAATCCTCTCCAACAATAATACTAGGAGTCCATTATGATCGACTACTGTTCCCTCAAGCAAACATTGGAAGCCAAACTCGCAGAGTTAATTGAACGAGCAGAAGGAATCGAAGAAGTGCTCAGCGAGCCCGGTGACAAGGATTGGGAGGAAAACGCGATCTCCAAAGAGAACGATCAAGCGTTGGTAGCGATAGAGAACGCGATCGAAGTCGAGATCCGCGATATCAAGCTAGCGATCAAGAGGATCGACTCCGGTGAGTACGGTAGCTGTGTAGGCTGTCACCAACCTATAGCCAAAGCCCGTCTAGAAGCACTTCCATGGGCATCGACCTGCGTACGATGTTCAGCATAATCACGCTACAGATTTGAGCCATCACCAGTAAACAAAGGCCAAAAGCTAAGGCGCGTAGGTTTGCTTCTAACAATAAGAAACCTGACCCCTTTTCCATTATTCCTTTTCCATTATTCAGCGCGAATAGGATCGCGCAAAGGCGCAAAGCCGCAAAGTACAACCAGAACGGGCTGTTCTTTGCGTCTCTGCGTCTTTGCGCGAGAACGGTTTTCCTTGGCTGTTAGAAGATCTTGATGGAACCCAGTAAACTGAATCTGATCGATTGCGATTCTATTTCGCCACAGTATTCGTTCAGTGCGAATTGGATCGCGCAAAGGCGCAAAGCCGCAAAGTAAAACCAGAACGGGCTGTTCTTTGCGTCTTTGCGCGAGAACGGTTTTCCTATGCGTTAAAAAGACATCTTTCCATCGCGAATCTTGAACTTTCTCATCGTTTTGTTCGCGAACCATCCGCGACAAATCGTTTCTGTGTCCGATTGGACTGGTCTTAACTTGGCCGTCAATTCTTGCACTGGAGATGCGACCGTGTCGATGGGCTTTGTCCATTCGACAGCAAAGTCCTCTTGAACTTCAACAAACATCAAGACCTGCTCCATTTTGAAATGAGAGTCGTAAAACCTCTGGATGGAACCATCCAAAAAAGCAGTACCCGGACCTGTCACAGCCAGTAATGTGGCGTTGCTCGGTTCGTTAATACGATTCGGCGAATAAACCAATGGCATGTAGGGAAGGAGCTTGCGGTTGTGATCGCTATCCCAGGGCTCATCCAGATGAAACAATTCGAAAAGGTCAGCATGTCCTAGGTACGGTAGAAGCAACACTCGCCAACTCAGTATGGGACTACCATTCGTATCCACAATCGCGGCTGGCGGTAGGCAACCAAAGTCATTTATGAAGGCTTCGACGGCATTTCCAATGGCTGTCTTGTCGGCATAACTTTGGAAATTTGATCTGCGTGGCATACTTCGCAAGTCATCCATAGCATCTCGGAGCGAAGACTGCGAAAGGTACTCGAAAGGGATCGTTATTTCTTTAACGACCTGATCGCGGCCATATTCGTCAGGGGAAACAATGTTTATTTTCAAACCGCGCCCACTCGAAAGCGCGCAACCATCGAACTGTCCCTTCACCTTGGTTTTATCTACGAGTGTCCACTCGCGCGCAGCAGGGAACGTATAGGGAACAGCCAAGGAATCCTTTCGCCCCAAGGTATGTTGTGTATTGCCATGAAGAAAATTTACCGAGCACATCGCTTGTAGCGAAACCTCCGGTTGGAGCTCTGTCCTCGGCCACATTCGGCGAACCTCATCAGAAAGGTTTTGAATGGTAGATTCATGCAGGAGCGGCCAGCCCACTTTTGGTAACTCCTTGTTGCGTATAGGTATATCTTTACCGAGCAACTTAAAATACTTTTGCTCACTTAACGACAGTGGAGTCGTATACTCAACCTCAATGGATTTATTGCGACTGGCCAACTCTCGGATCTCATTTTTTGGTAATTCGAGAATCAAATCGTGCATCAAAGTGACACTTTTGTTAGAAGTATCTTTTACTATGACTTGAAACGGAATCAAAATTGGGACGCCCTTGACCGGTTGGATAGCCAATTTTTCCACACGAAGATTGAAGTTATCGATATACTCGTTAATCGCTTTATCTATTGCGGCGGGTAGTGAATTATCCTTTTGGATTAACTGAACAAAGCTACCTATATCGATGGTGGAATCGAGAGTGGCCGCAGAAAGATCTCCTGGCACAAACGTAACCGATTTTTTCTCCTGGTTTACTTCAGCCAGTTTCACATCATTGCGATTTGAAGATGAGGACAACCTTAAGCTATCCGGCAGCATGCAGTCCATTTGATAGGGGGGTGTGCCACCGGTTATCAAGTAATTTATGTTGACCTTGTTTTGCGTCGAAAGGGAGACGATTCGATCCTTAGGTCGTACACGGAGTGGCAACTCTTTTTTCTCATTTGGCTGTGATTCCACGCCTAGCTCAGATAAGCTCAAAACTTCGAAGTAGTTACCTAACGTCACGACTATCCGATCGCCATAACGCCATATTGCCGACGCTCCTTCACCGTCTATTTGCCCGATATTGATTGAAACAGGTTCCTTTTCATTTGATCTCTTTATCATCAACACCAAATCGGTAATCCTAGAACGATCCACGGGGTCGTTCTTGGAATTCGCCATGCAATTCAAGCTGAACTCGCCGATATCTAATCTCGCTCCCCACGGATTTTGGTTGCCTACAGTGGATGATTTGGCGTCCACACCCATTCCTCCGATGAGTGGGCGCAATCGATGCGCACCCGAGAATCCCAGGTCAAGAAACGTCGTTACGGCCTTCAGTTCCTTGTCCATCATTACTGGGCCAAACCGCCACTCACCATCTAACGCTTCCGCGACCGCCCTTGGAGAGGACTCAAAGAGACGCGTTTGGTCGGTTTGCTGTAACGATGGCAGTTCAAACGCGACGAGATCTTGGTACATTTCCTCACCCCAAATTGAGGAGTATTCCCGGTTCGCTTTTGCTAAGAATAGATATTTGTCATTCGCAATGGTCATGCGATTGAAGTCACGTCTGACGTGGTGAACGGATTTCACGCTCAAATCTTGAAGGCTCCTCTTTTCCAAGACTCGCTCCGAGGGAAAAAAGATGTATAGCGAGTCCGCCGTCTGGTGAAGCAGTCTTGAGCCTGGACGAATCAACTCTGTTGACAAGACTTGCTTGTCTACAAGGTTGACAAGCGTCAACGATTCATCGCCAACCAAAATGGCCTGATCTTGATTAGGGACGAAATGGACGTCTCTTATCTGGTACCGATTTGGTTGCCTAAGGTCACTGACGCGACAAGAAATCGACCTGGTTACAGCCTCACCATCAGCGGTCGCTGCGAAAGTAAAAACGTGGACACCTATGTCGGTTGGCATCGGTGTCCATACAACTGCATCGCCAGTAAACTTCGCTCCCTCAGGCCCACTCGTTAAAGAGAGTTTCACGCGCGGGTCAACGGACTCAAAGCTTATTCGGTTCTCCTGGTTGGTTTTCAAGACTTCCGGAACGCGAAAAATGGTTTCAAATGAGGGTTGATCCGGTAACCCAGATTGTGAATACGGTAATAGCCAAAAACCATCCGTCGGATTTTGAAAATCAAAGCAATTACCTTTTACAATCAGCCTATTGGATGGAAAATCGTCCCAAATCTCTTTTATAAGGAACTGACTGTTTCGTACGTCTTGGAATGGTCTCGCATAAGGAATTTCTAGTGCTTTCTTTTTGTCCTGTTCGCCGAAAAAGCTAAGAGAGGTTTGGCTTTTGCAAAGGTAAAAAGGTCGACCTACCAACAAAATCTCGACTGGATGTCCTTCGAAATATGGCATTTCTGACGGATTCGTTCGTTGGCCACGGTATTGAAGGAGTCGATTCTCGATGGCAATAGGCTTTTGTTCGTAAGGAAGAAACGGAATGCGCTTAAACTTTCCATGCCAATTGGCCCACGAGTACTCCACATCTTCAGTCTTCATTTTCCCCGTTGAAATATCAAGCAGTATCTTCGTTGATCCGTTGATGGCCTCCGCTACAACAATCCAAGGATCATCGCGACGGGAAGAGATCAAATTGTTCGCGATCGCAAAGATCGGGCGAGGATCTGCTTTTTCGAATAGAGGGTTATCACCGAGATAACCGTTGCCATCCGCTCCCATATTCAAATCGATCTTAGTTAGGTCGATGGAATTGATTATTCCCGAGTTCGAATCAACCAAAGCGAGTTTTCCGGGATCAAAGACCCACACAAAATCATCGACGAGCACTAAAAGATACGACTTCCCGTTGAATTGCTTGAAATTAGCATCAATCGGACGATTTTTACGCGACTTGATCTCAAGGACTTTATTCAGCGTGAATTTATTCTGCTTTAGTTGCTCAGGAGTGACTACACCGATCCAAGTCCCTATCTCGTTGTCGGTCGACCTGTTTCCGAAGCACATCAGTCCGATGTTACCCGTGGCAGCGTCGGATACGATTTCTTGCACACTGCACCCCGGTGGTAATCCCCATACCGTTCCTTGATGAGTGCCCGATTGTAGTGTCAACTGTATGGGCAGATTTCTGACTGATGGTGGCTGCTGTGCCGGGACAACCTTGGAGCTCTGCAATGGTGCACCTACCTTCTTCAAGGCAGTCTTGCCGGTTCCGACGTCTTTCTGTTTGTCAGCAATCTTTGTTTCTGCTAATTCCTTCGTTGGAACCCAGTACATAGCGTCGAAGTCAAACACCAATACTCCACGGTGATCGGGAGATATACTCATCGCATAAGGCGTTAGATACTCGCGGCCACTACTCTTTTTCTCGTTTTCTAGAATCTTTAAATCGGCTTTGCTCAGTTCGAATTCCAATCGCGAGCCTTCGCGGAGCAAAGAGAATTTGAGCGGCTTGCCATTTCCCTCTTTTCCACAAACATAGCCCACCTGCAACTGATCGTCGAATAAGTACCTTCCGTTTTTGGGACCGGTGATTGCTGGGGAACTAATGTCTTCAAAATCATCGGACTTCAGTCGTACAAAACCGTCCTTATCGCGACAGGTAACGAAATCGCCGTTGGTAGATATGTCGAAACATTCGTAAGGGATCTCCATTAACTTCTTTTGATCGACGTCCACATTGAAACCATCGATTCTAAATCGATCGATGGATTTATCGCCACCGGCTCTATAAGAAAAAAGGTATGCCCCGTCAGGTGAGAGGGTGGCATTTTGCATATCCCTCGTGACAAACCGAAGACGTACGTTTTCTGTCTGACAAACCGCATTGAGCAAAAGACCTTTGTTCAAGTCCAGAACAATAATCCCGGAATCCTCGGTGATTCCATAAACGATTTCACTTTGGATGTTGCCAGCTACCTGCTTCAAGTTCGGTACATTCCATGCCATTTTTGGATTCAAAGTGATCGGATCGACCACAATCACATGCGTTGCATAGTGCTGATCAGTAACGAGAGGCACGAAAGCTACGTCTCCGGAGTCAAAGAGCAGTCTTGCATTCGTCCCATTTTTGCTCATGGAAGTGATCAAAACGATTCCCTGTGACGACCAACACATGTCATCGGTATCATGAAAATGGGCTGGCATCGAGGCCGTCCCTACCACTTTCCAGGAGAAGGTATCGATCTTGAATATACTCTTGTCCAGGATGTATAAAAACTTGCCGTCAGGTGACCAAAGATGCTGGTGTGTCCTAACGATGTCAAGCTCCGAGATCGGAAAATTGGATATGTTAAACTTCTCATGTGTGGAAAATAGTTTCGTAATCTCGAACCCATCCCCCTTCAATACATCATCAATCAGTTCGCTGTTTGGTGATTGTGCCACCCACTTCCATGGAAAGCTCTCCTTATGCACCACCTGGGTTAGTTCAAGTCCTGTTCCAGGGGGTACATCAAAACTCTTGATCTCATCGAATTCGATGCTCTGTCTATTGTCGTGAGCAAGGAAACCCACCTTTCTTTGCTTTCCGTCATCAGTGAATTGCGCGTAGAGCTCCCGTTTTTCTTCCTCGGCTTCTTTCACTAGCTTCTTCCAAGCATTCAGACTGTAAGGTGCGTTCGCAGCTGGTAGCGCCGTTACAACCTTTGGCGCTGCAAAGCTGTTCGAGGGAGCTACAGGATTCTCCGCGTTTGACGCTTCTGTCGTTGCTGGAATGATCTGGATCGGAACGATGTGACTGCCTTCTTGGGGGAGCCACGACATATACATCCACATGCCCAGTCCGCCCGTGAGAGCGACCAATACCATGCACGAGCTAGCAGCGACCAAGAACCACATGCCAGTGCTGTTGTGACGCTCTAATGGTTTGTCTGTGTTCTGAGCATTGTCTCTAGGTAACGCATCGGTCGCTGCAGAAATAGTTATCTCGGGAATAGCCATGTCCGGAATAGCCATGTCCGGAATGTTTGGAAACGAATCAAAGGTAGCGTCCATCGGACTCGTACCAGGATATTCCCTAGGTATTGACAAGCCCGGGCCTTCGTCATCGATTTCCGCACTTGGCAGAACGCTCGAGTCTGGCCCA
>CAIXME010000794.1 GCA_903920425.1 uncultured Pirellula sp.
CATGGAGCTCAGTCAATAAGCAGCCGGTTGTTGAGCGAAGTGAAATCACAGGTGGCGTAACCAATCCCAACGCGTGAGGGATTGATGCGTTAATCACAACCCGAAGCGTGAGTTTGGGGTTCCACCTTGCTTTTTAAAGACCAAGAGTTTTCACACAGAGACACAGAGGCACAGAGATTTCAAGATTCAGTTTTATAGTCTCGGCTCTACTATTTGAAGTAATGTCGTAGTTGTTTTTAGGGCCGAAGGCTCGATAGACATTCCGCATCTGTCGCCGCTTCACGTATGGAATGGCGATGGGAATAGGTGCAGCAATGTGTTTAAAGGTTGCTGGCATACCTTCGGCATGCCTAGAGTTAGCGGATGCGAAACCGGTGGTGTCGCTGCGCTCAACCACCGGCTACAGGCTTTAATCCTTTCAGGGTAGCAAGCTCCCCCAAATGTCAGCGATCGGTCGTTATCGCTTTTTGGCGTTCCATTGCCAATCTCGGATCGCTGGCATGTCGTCCCCATATTCGTCGATATATTGCTTGTGCTCAATCAATCGCTCCTGAATCGCTTGCTTGAAATAAGCGGCTTTGGTGCCGAGTTGAGGAAGTCGATCAATGACGTCGCGCGCTAGATGGAATCGATCGAGATCATTAAGCACTACCATATCAAACGGCGTCGTCGTTGTGCCCTCTTCCTTGTAGCCCCTTACGTGCAAGTTTGCGTGATTGGTCCGACGGTACGTCAATCGATGGATCAACGTTGGGTAACCGTGGAACGCAAAGATGACGGGCTTGTCTTTGGTAAAGATGGTGTCGAAATCGCGGTCTGATAGTCCGTGTGGATGTTCGCTTGCGGGTTGCAGTTTCATCAAATTCACCACATTGACAACTCGTATCTTGAGGTCCTTCAGATTATCCCTGAGAAGTTCTACTGCCGCCAATGTCTCAAGAGTTGGGACGTCTCCGCAGCAGGCCATGACGACATCTGGTTCAGACCCTTGATCGTTGCTGGCGAATTCCCATATGCCTATCCCGGCTGAACAGTGTTTGGTCGCTTGGTCCATCGTTAGCCACTGCGGTGCAGGTTGTTTGCCGGCGATCACCACGTTCACGTAGTTGCGGCTTCTCAAGCAATGGTCAGTTACGGATAGCAAGCAGTTGGCATCGGGTGGTAAATACACTCGAACCACCTCCGATTTTTTGTTGACAACGTGATCGATGAATCCAGGGTCTTGATGGCTGAATCCGTTGTGATCTTGTCGCCAGACGTGGGAGCTCAGAAAATAGTTGAGCGACGCGATAGGCCTGCGCCACGGTATCTCATTGCAAACCTTGAGCCATTTCGCATGCTGGTTGAACATCGAGTCGATGATATGAATAAAGGCTTCGTAGCAGGAAAAGAAGCCGTGTCGTCCAGTCAGTAGATACCCTTCGAGCCAACCTTGGCATTGGTGTTCGCTGAGGACTTCCATGATGCGTCCGTCTGGCGAAAGGTGGTCGTCGTCCGGGTAAATGTCAGCCATGTAACATCGATTGGTCACTTGCAAAACATCTTGCCAGCGATTCGAGTTGTTTTCGTCGGGGCTGAACAGTCGAAAGTTCTTGCTGTCCAAGTTCTTTTTCATCACATCGCGCAAAAACGTCCCCATCACACGTGCTGACTCGGTTGTCGTACCACCGGGCGTTGGGACATCGACCGCGTAATCGCGATAGTCCGGCATTTTGAGGTCGCGCATGAGGATTCCGCCATTGGTATGCGGATTGGCGCTCATGCGTCTCTGGCCGGTAGGAGCAAGTGCGGCTAATTCTGGTATCAGTCTTCCAGAGTCGTCGAATAACTCCTCAGGGTGATAGCTTTTCATCCATTGCTCTAGGATCTGCAGGTGCCCTTCTTTATTCATGTCGCTCATGGGGACCTGGTGACTTCGCCAATAGTCTTCGCATTTTTTTCCGTCGATCTCGGCAGGGCAAGTCCAGCCTTTGGGGGTTCGAAAGACGATCATGGGCCACATAGGACGTCGTAGGTTTCCGTCGATGCGAGCGTCGTACCAAATCTGCTTGATTTCTCGCGTTGCGTGGTCCATGGCGGTCGCTAGTTGCTGGTGTACGATTTCAGGATCATGTCCTTCGACCCATAGAGGATGGTAACCCATCCCTTCAAAATACTTTTGCAATTCTTCTTTTGGTATGCGGGCCAAAAAGCAGGGGTTTGCAATCTTGTAACCGTTCAAATGCAGGATGGGCAATACAGCACCGTCTCGAGCGGGATTCAAGAATTTGTTTCCTTGCCAACCTGTGGCTGCCGGTCCCGTTTCTGCTTCCCCATCCCCAACAATGCAGGCAACGATCAAATCTGGATTGTCGAATGCCGCGCCGTACGCGTGGCTAAGTGCATAACCAAGTTCTCCACCTTCGTGGATGCTGCCGGGTGTTTCTGGAGCAACGTGGCTTGGAATTCCGCCTGGAAAACTAAACTGCTTAAAGAAGCGTTGCATGCCTTCTACGTCTTGACTGATGTTTGGATAGACTTCGCTGTAGGTTCCTTCCAAGTATGCGTGAGCGACCAACGATGGGCCGCCGTGTCCAGGGCCGATAACGTAGATGATGTTGGCATTGTCGCGGCAGATGATGCGATTGAGATGGACACAGAGCATGTTTAAGCCGGGTGAAGTTCCCCAGTGACCTAGCAAACGAGGTTTTATGTGCTCATGCTTGAGAGGTTCTCGCAAAAGAGGATTGTCCAGTAGATAGATTTGTCCAACGGATAAGTAGTTGAGTGCACGCCAGTAGGCGTTCATCCGTTGCAGCTCCAAAGCGGATAAGGGACCGAGCGAGTAGGTTTCCGACTGCTCTGGCTGAATTGAATTCACGGTGGTCATCCTGTCGTTCCTCTTGGCGAATCGCCCCATTTTTCGATACGGTACGGTACTCGGTAGGCGTGGTTGCCGGTAACGTTTGCTTGATCAAGTCTATAGCAACCCAATGTCAACGGATATGTCGAAGCGAGTCACGTCATCCTGTGTTCGGCGCACTGTGTGCCAAAACGCCTCAAAGGTGACACGGGCTGTGTACCAGGTTAAGATGTTGCAAAATGGGTGCCGTTCGCGATCCTTAGGGTGCTATCTTGCGCAAACGTGACACACAAACGATTCTAGAACCGCGACAAATATTCACGGATTATTTGTTTAGACAGTGATTAGTCGTTACCTTCCGAAATCCAAAACTGGCCTCGTTCGCTACATAGAGAGATGAGTTCGAAGACTATGGTTACAGCAAAAGAGATCTTGGACGAGATCAAGCCGCTCGGGTCCGATAGCTACAAGCGAATTCTCTTTAAGCATGGCGTGCAGGAGCCGTGTTACGGAGTGAAGATTGGCGACCTGCAGAAAATCGTCAAGCGGATCAAGAAGGATTACCAGCTTGCTCTCGATCTATATGGTACCGGCGTTTACGACGCTATGTATTTAGCGGGGCTCATTGCAGACGATGCCAAGATGACCAAGAAAGATCTCAAGCAGTGGCTTTCCAAGGCGACCTGCCGTCCACTTTGCGGTTGGACTGTCGCGTGGGTGGCCGCGGGTAGTCCTCACGGTTGGGATCTGGCGATGGAATGGATTGAGTCCAAGAAGCCCCTCGCGGCAGTTGCCGGTTGGGCGACCCTAGGCAGTATCGTCTCCATCGTGGATGACGCTGCTCTGGATGTCGCGATGCTCAAGAAGCTTTTGATGCGAGTTCAGAAGTGCATTCATGACGAAACGGATTTTGTTCGCTATCACATGAATGCGTTCGTCATTTCAGTGGGAGCGTACGTTGCGCCGTTGACGGAGACAGCGATCTCGGTCGGGGAAAAAATCGGACCGGTCGAAGCGGACTTGGGGGACAACGATTGCAAAACCCCGTTTGCGCCAGATTACATTCGCAAAATTCAAGACCGTGGTGCGATAGGAAAGAAGCGAAAGTCAGCCAAGTGCTGAACGCATCGAGTCTACAGATGGGAACGTAACGTCGAGGCTGCGAACTCGGGTGTTACTGTGTTGATAAAACAGTCAGATCCCCATTCGAAACCGGCAACTTTGCTGAGTCTTGGGATCACTCGCAGGCGCCAGTGGTATGCGTTTTCGTTTCCACCGTGAAAAGGGCTGGTTTGCAGAACGAAGTTATATGCCGCGGATGGATGCGCCGATTCGAGCGCGGCCAACGTGCACTTGGCCGTCGCGGCCAAGTCGGTCAGTTCATGCGCGGTGATTTCTTCGTACCTGCTGCGGTGATGTCTTGGTAGGATCGAAAAGCTGTAAGGGAAACGGGACGCAAATGGGCACAGTGCGACGAAGCAATCCGATTCAAAAAAGATGCGTTCGTTGCAACTCAGTTCTTCTTCCATCATGGTGCAAACGTAACAGCCCCCGAACTGGTCGTGATGCAGCACGAGCCGTTCGTGCATTTTTTCGATGTCACGAGGAACGAAGTCGAGACTGATGAGTTGGCTGTGCGAATGGTAAAGCGAAGCACCTGCATCGGCGCCGAAGTTCTTGAAAACAACAGCATACTTGAGATCTCGTTGCGCTCGCCAATGATTCAATCGGCGTCGATAGGCTTCGAAGATCAATGCGATATGTTCCACCGATAGCGAGGTGATGCTATCGATATGGGTTGCCGCTTCGATGATGACTTCGTGGGCACCCAGCGGTGGACGGCGTTGGAACAAATGCTCTGCGGAAACCGTTTGCAGTTGGCGATTTAGCTGGGGCTCCGAACCACGCCGCGAATCGAATGAGGGAAAATCGTTTTCTGCGAAATCGCCGATGGAAGCATTGCTGTTTGCGAACGGGCTGTGATGGGTTCGATGGCATGGGATAGCAGGGAACTTGTTTGGAACGACCCGGACCTGCCAATTGGCTTTGTTCGCATTGGGGTGGTCCTTTCGTCGGTTGTCGGTGGTTGCATCGAAATCGATTTCTGGCAGCACCAACGTCGGTTCAGGAGTCTCATGTTCGGAACCGGAGCAAAAGGGGCACTCGATTGGATCCGCATCGGAAACTGCAACAACATTCTTAAACTCGTCAGGACGTTGTTCCCGGTTGGGAGCAAAGATGACCCATCGATCCGATAACCAATCGTAGCGAGTTTCGTTCATGACAATAGCAGGCCTCTCAGAGCCTACCTTCGATAGCTGCCAATTCTCGAGCGCGTCGGTAAGCGGATTCATATGCTGTCGCACTGTTGGTCCACGACCAATCTTGGGACATGCCTCTTCTCACTAGTGTATCCCAAACATTGGGCTCACGCGAATAGGTATCTATGGCTCTATGCACACATTGTTTGAGAGAATCAAAATCATAATTGGGAAAGGAAAACCCGTTGGCATTACCGTTGGAGTCATATGCATCTGCAAGGTTTTGCACAGTGTCAATTAATCCGCCCGTCGCATGGACGATAGGGACAGTTCCGTATCGCAATGAGTAGAGCTGATTTAGCCCACATGGTTCATAGCGGCTCGGCATGAGAAACATGTCGCTGCCTGCTTCGATTTGATGTGCTAATACATCGGAGAATTCCAAGCGTACTGCGATGCGGTCTGGGCGACGGTGTGCCAATTCAGACAAGGAGTGAGCGAACCGTGCTTCTCCGTTACCAAGAATGACCCACTGTACATCGAGAGAGTCAATGGACTGCTCCAAGAAGGGCTTAACCAAGTCCCATCCTTTTTGCTCTGCCAAGCGGCCGATCAATCCGATCAAAGGGACATCGGGTCGTTCCGGCAACCGCATCGATTGTTGAAGCGATCGTTTGCACTCACCCTTGCCGACCCTCCAATCGTCAATGCCAAAGTTGCGAGCGATGTGACGATCGTTGCGAGGATCCCACACTTGATAGTCGACACCGTTGACGATACCGGCGATCCGATTGCCTTTGGCTCTCAGAGCTCCGTCAAGACCGCATCCGTGCGCGGGTGTTTGGATTTCTTTTGCATACGATGGACTGACCGTGGTGACGTAGTCGGCGAAAGCGATGCCTGTCTTCAGAAGATTGAGGTCGCCGTAGAACTCCATCTGCTGCCAGTTGAAGTACTGCCAATCGAGTCCAGTTAACGGCAGGTCATGTTGCCAGTACCTGCCTTGATAGGCGAGGTTGTGAATGGTCATGACCGATGCGGCTTGACGATACCAATTAAAATTCCCAAAGTTGGTTTTGTGGTATGCGCTCAAGAGTCCAGCTTGCCAATCGTGGCAATGGATAATGTCCACTGGTAATTTCAAGCGTTCGATTGCTTGGGCAACGCATCGAGCAAAAAAGCAGAATCGTTCGCAATTGTCTCGGTAATCCCCATGCTGATCACCATAAAGCTGGTCTCGGTTGAAGTACAAAGGCTGATCAACGAGGTAGACATCGACCGCTCCATCGCCGAGTGTCGTTTTGAGTATTCGGGCAGCCATTTGTTTGCCCGCCAAATCGACCACAAACGAAACGTGCGTGTCTACTATGGGTAGGCCGCATTGTAACGCTTGGCGATACGCGGGAATAAAGAGGCTGCAGCGATGTCCTTGTTCGGCCAGCTTTAGCGGCAGCGTGCCGCATACATCTGCAAGTCCACCTGTTTTCGCAAACGGAACTGCCTCAGCTGCTGCCATCACCACGTACATGGTATCGTCTTCGTCGTTGTTGGGGGGCTAATGGAATACAGCTGGCGCTGTAGCGCAATGATTCGCACAACGGTTGATGGGAACTAGGTGCCCGCTCCGATTTGCAGCCTTCATCATAGCGACCACGCTGAATGTTGTGGCGTCATCGTACAAAAGCATGTGCACGAAGATACCAAAATTTACGCGATGATGTATCCTACTTGTTCGATGTTCCTCCGATTAGGATCGCGTAGCGATGTTTGCTTGTTATGTGTCAACACCACTAGTGGCGGATTCTTTCAAAAAGAATTCAATGCCAAATTGTTGCTAAGTTGATCTTGGTTGGGACATAATCTGCGGGCTATAATCCGTCCCCCTCATCCCTCCTCGTTATTTCCAAACTCCAACGCAAGGTTCACCTCGTGCTATCGATCCGACCGACAATTGCGCAACATGCCTTTTACGTTTTTGGAAGATCGATTCACCCTGAACTGTTTAGTGTCTATCGCAGCCGTCTTATCGAACGCAACAAGTACTCTGCCAAGATCGACATCACGAGCGATGGTCACATTATCACCTTCAATAGCCGTTCGGTTGTGATGACCGAAGTGGTTTGCTCGTCCCATCAGCTGTTGCCTCAAAAGCGTCGATTGATCGGCTCGAACTTGAAAGGCAAGCGATCGGAGCAGATTGATGGCAAATTAGGTGTCTCCTACAGCACCCAATTCGAACTGGAGCACGTCAATCCAGACATGTTCTGGATGGTTCACAATCAGTTGCAATCCAGCCAGTGCGAGAATGAGCTGGTACACTCGTTTGATTCCAGCGGCCGAATCGCCTTCGGTGCCGTGAGCTTTGTTCACGTCGAAGAGCTAGATTCACAATTGCTTATTCAGGCGTTCCACACGTTCCCAGATGATTGCTCGATCGTGAAATCCATCACGACCTTCTGCGCTGGCTAATCTTTGTGCTGGCTAAAATTGGTGATTGGTGGGAGCCGCTGCGTGCAAAAAAAGCCGGTTGGCTCACTTCTTTGTGGACGTAGTTCTCTTTCTGTTTAACCCGTGGCATGCTCTTCCGGCCCGGCAAGGCAGCAGATTCATGGGGTGTTGGAACCGACCTAAGATGCGATATCTGTGATCGCAATGCGTTATGCCACTATGGCACACGTTATCGAGGCGGGATTGCTACCATTAGGCAGGGAAACAAAAAAGCCGCGAGGTTTACTCGCGGCTTTCGTTCTTTTAGATCTCTCTCAGTTAGTAAGCTTGCCCGACTACCTGGATTCGACCTTAGTGTTTCTCTTTTCCGTCGAGCGAAAGGACTTTGTAACCCCCGATGGATTTGAAGTATACGAGCAAGATCAGATAGATGATCGCCATAGTCGCAGGGATGAGCGAGTCAGCCTTCAGCGTTCGTCGATCACCTTGTTGGTCAGCTTCCACGACTTTTTCTTGTTCCGCTGTTCGTTCCTTGGACTCCTTGGCTTCTCCGAGCTTTTTGCCGTCGAGACCGTAGATCTCAGTTGCCTTGATGTTCAAGAACGCGCTAGTCTTTTCAGCGCGATACGACTCGTACAACGCTGCGTCCACTTTTCGAAGCTCTTCACCTGCAAAGCGGTCCTTGCCGTATCCTAGGCCGGGGCCACCGATGAGGCCTGCTGACAACATTCCAATGCCACCCATGATGGACATGGCAACGGCACCCGTTTGTGGGTAACGGTCTCCAACGATGGCGAGCATGGTTGGCCAGAAGAACGTCTTTCCAATCGCGTAGATCCCGAGGGCAACCAGTGCCATTGTAAAGGTTTCCATCGAGCTAGCGAGGTTTAGTCCGATGCATGCGATGATCGAACAAACCACCAGAAGTCCAACTGGTGACAGCTTGAGCGTGCTTTCGATCCAGTGTGCACAAAATCGAAGTCCGAACATGATGGCCGAGGTCCAGAGGAAGAGATACTTTCCTTGCTCCGACGTGAATAGGTTCCCGGTAATGTTTTGAATCCAGCTATCTGTTCCTAGCTCGACTGAGCCAACGAGAGCGTGAGTCACAAACAGAACGAATAACAAAAACGAACCGATAGAAAAATTGGTGGCCACCGCGACAGCGATAAGCAACAATCCGCCGATTCCGTATCCGATATAAGCACCGTAATCTTTGGTGATACCGGCAAAAATGTCACCGAAAAACAACGCAACGAGGAAGCACGCAACCAAAGATCCAAGGATACCGATCGACTTGTACATTTCCACAAAGCTGCTGCCACTTGCTGCGGCTTCGGACTTCGGAAACGATTGACCGAAGAACATGACAGCGTAGAGAGCGGTCGGGATTAGGTAGAGAGCCAACTGCAGTTTCCAGTGAACTTGGAGTTGGTCATCGAGCAGCCAGCCCGCAGCGGAACCCAAAATCAGACCGGCAGGCCAGCTGGCATGCAGGATGTTCAAGTAGTGAGTACGGTTGTTTGGGAAGATCGTTGCAACGAGAGGGTTGGCAACCGCTTCAAGCGTTCCGTTGGCATATGCAAAAATGAACATGCCCCAGAAGAGGAAGTTGTAAGCGTTGTCCGGTGTGCTGGCCGCAAAGGTAACAAAAGCCGATACGATATGCCCAAGTAGTGCCAATAGAACCAGCTTGCCGTAACCGATCTTATCTACGATGACACCACCGATAATGATCCCGAAGCAGAAGCCTGAAAATCCCGCTCCTCCGATGGCTCCTAACTGTGTCGCAGTAAAGTTGAATTCCTTTCCCCAGTTGTCGAGGATTCCACCCCGAATGGCGAACCCAACACCAGCAGCGAGGATGGCCATAAACCCGGCCCATAGCAATCGTTGTGCGTTGGGAACCGGTGAAGAACTCAGGTTTTTCGAATCGGAAGCTTGGCTCATAAGCAAACTCAGTAACAAAAGGAGTGTGTGAAGGTGGGTGCAGCGAGAGCACGAGCAGTACCTCGCGAGGGAAGTTTAATCCGCCTAACGTGGAAACGCTACCGGGTTAAGGGGCCTTGGCGAGCGGATTTTAAGGCTTAAAGGATGCGGATATGGCAATCGATGACGTTTGGGCGAGAAAAATAGCCTATGTTGCGGAGGGGAGAGCCCTCATGCCTCCGAAACAGCAAAACGAGTTGCCGACGCACCGATTATTTAGGAGGCGATGACTTGATCGATTGGCTTGCTCGCTCACGTTAGAAAAATCATCAAGGTTGACGGAAAGAAGTTCAAGGTTTCCGTCGTCGGTCGATCGCAACAAAACGTCGACTGACATCGCTCCGCGACTTACAAGCTGCAGTAGCAAAACGCGAGAAATGGGCTAGACTCTACCAACCTGGCTGGGACCGTAGCTCAATGGTTAGAGCAGGGGACTCATAATCCCTTGGTTGCAGGTTCGAATCCTGCCGGTCCTACTCTGTCGGCCTTGAATATTGTGGGGCCGCGTTTTCGGGAAGCCCTATCTTTGGGTGCCCCATCCGGTTTGGGTAGTTTCTTTTTTGGGATCTGCCTATTCGCAAAACCCTTTTTGAGACGCTCTTGCTGTGAATCGCGAAATCGACTTATTTGCACCCCACCTCGAACCGTTTGCAAAAGACATTCAAGGCTTGCGCAATGTGGGGCAACAATTCTGGACGCGAGGTTGGTCGCGAGGCACATCAAGCAACTACAGCGTCGTAATCGATCGTAATCCTGTCAAACTGTTGATTACAGCCAGCGGAAAAGACAAAGGCCATTTGGGCCCGAATGATTTCGTTGTTGTGGACGAAAACGGTAAAGGGACGGTGCCTGATCAAGCCAAGAGCAGCGCCGAGACCTTGCTCCATTGCACCGCAGCAACTCGTTCCAAAGCCGGTGCTGTCCTGCACACGCACAGCGTCTGGGCGACTACGCTCTCGCACCATTTTTTCGCACTAGGTGGCATTCGCTTCGAAGACTTTGAAATGCTCAAGGGACTCGACGGCATCACGACCCACGAGTCGTCATTCTGGTTGCCGATATTCGATAACACCCAGGACATCCCAGCACTTCAAAAACAAGTGGTCCAGTACTTAGACGACCATCCCGACGAAAAGTGCTTGGGTTATTTGATTCGCCGTCATGGTCTCTATACATGGGGCAAAGATCTGGCAGAAGCGACTCGTCACATCGAAGTCATCGAGTTCCTTTTGGAGTGTTTGGGACGAACACTGCATAGGTAAACGAAAACAGCAATCTCGAATTCGCAATCGCTATCCGTACACGGATAGGAATAGCTTGAGTGCTTGTTTGTTTGCACCGACATCGTGGACTCGCAAAACTTGGATACGATGGATGGCCATGGCAAGGGATACGCCGATAGTTCCAAAGGTGCGTTCCAAGTCCTTGTTACCAAGCACCTTTGCAATAAACCCCTTGCGAGAATGCCCGATGAGAATTGGACGTCCCGTTTGATGGAACGCCGACGCATTCTGCAGCAAGAGCAAGTTGTGTTCGTGCGATTTTCCGAATCCAATTCCCGGGTCTAAGCAAATGCGCTCCGGTGCAACGCCTTGTTCGGTAAGCCATCTGTCGCGGGCGGTCAAGTAACTTGAGATTTCGCCAACTACGTCGTTGTAGCTTGGAGCGATTTGCATCGTTTGCGGCGTTCCTTGCATGTGCATGGCGCATATCCCTGCACCGGTTTCGACGGCGACACCGACCATCGCCGGATCAGCTTCCAGGCCAGAGACGTCGTTGATGATTTCGGCGCCTAGTTGGATGGCAGCAGCAGCGACAGAAGCCTTGGTCGTGTCGATCGAGATGGGGACATTGACTTTGCCTTGCAATTTTTCCAGGACTGGCGCGATGCGGCGAATCTCCTCGTCAGCGTCTACCGACTCACTGAACGGCCGAGTGCTTTCACCTCCAATGTCCAGTATGTCCACCCCTTCGTCTTCAAGCCGTTTCGCTTGATCGATAGCAGACTGGATCGTAAAGAATCGCCCACCGTCCGAAAAGCTATCCGGCGTAACATTGAGGATGCCCATGATCATCGGCATGCGGTCAAATACCAACTCCTTGGATCGCAATCGCCACCGTGACGCAATAGGGCCACTTGGGACTTGGGATGAAGTCGTCGGGAGGGCGGGATGTGATGGAGTTGACATGTGGTGATTCGCTCGGTCGCGAAATGGTTAAGCGTGAACAGTTAAGTTAGATCGGCTAACCGATGGCAGGGGACGAAATCATGTTTGCGAGCCACGAGAACGATTTATACCATCACGCCGCCCGCGACTGCAAAGTGCCTATAGTACAACCCAACTCGTGATTGGATGCGTGACGGGATGTTGCTTTAATCATAACCCGACGCATTACGGGGTGTTGCGTTAATCACAACCCAACGCGTGAGTTTTGAAGTTGCGCAGATTAGGCCTGGCGGGCTGGCATATCTAATGCCGTGGCTGATAAGCCACGGTTCGAAAGGCCAATCGATAAGGCAGCCCTGGAGGGGCGACACATGGACACGTGTGTCGGCCCTTCGGGCCTGGAGCCCTTGGAGCTGGCGGTCCGGTGCCTCACGGCGCCTCACGGCACCTGCAGAGGATGTATCGGGCCTTCAGCCCTAAATACACATAGCGCAACTTCAAGCAGCGTGAGGTATTCCGCCAGTGATCAAGAAGTTTCACACAGAGACACCAAGTCACAGAGATTTCAAAATCCCTTTTGCTTTCGACTCTTCTCTGAGCTGCTGTTTCTCTGTGCCACCGATTCTCTGTGCCACTGCGACTCTGTGTGAAGAAATCGAGCCCGACCGCGACTACCAAAACCCGAGATTTTCGATTGGGGCTCTGAATCCCTAACCTACACGTAATTAGGTGTCGGCGGACGATAGTTGTCGAAGTTGATGGACTTGAACCAGTCGATGGTTTTTTGAAGTCCTTCGCGAAGCGGAATCTGCGGCTCCCAGTTCAAGTGCTTTTTCGCCAGCGTGATGTCAGGGCGTCGACGCGATGGGTCATCTGGTGGTAGCGGTCGCTTTTCGATGGCGACTTTGGCGCCCGTCAATTCGATGACGAGTTCTGCGAGTTCACGGATCGTAAACTCGCCTGGGTTTCCAATGTTCACGGGGCCGATGAAATTCTCCTCGTTGTTCATCAACCTAAAGATCCCCTCAACCAGGTCGTTTCGGTAGCAGAACGACCGAGTCTGTTCCCCTTCACCGAATATCGTGATCGATTGGCCTTGTAGCGCTTGGCGAATGAAGTTGGAAACGACTCGTCCATCGTATGGGTGCATGCGAGGGCCATACGTGTTGAAAATTCGGACGATGCGGATATCGACTTTGTTCTTGCGATAGTAGTCCATGAACAATGTCTCAGCGACCCGTTTGCCTTCGTCGTAGCAAGAGCGGATGCCGATGGTGTTGACGTTACCCCAATAGGATTCTGGTTGCGGATGGATCAAAGGATCTCCGTAGATCTCGCTCGTGCTGGCTAGTAGGATCCGAGCCCCGCATCGTTTTGCCATGCCCAGCATGTTGATCGAGCCCATCACTGATGTCTTGATCGTTTTGATCGGGTTGAATTGGTAGTGCCCTGGAGCGGCTGGGCAAGCCATGTGGTAAATCTGATCCACTTCCAAAAAGATGGGAAGGGTGACGTCGTGTCGGATCAATTCAAAATTGGGGCGATTGAGTAAGTGCGCGACGTTGGATTTTTGTGCGGTAAAGAAGTTATCCAAGCAGATCACGTCGTGGCCTTCATCAACCAAACGTTCGCACATGTGCGAACCCAAGAAGCCCGCTCCCCCCGTGACCAAAATTCGTTGCATCTTAACCACTATTGCCACCAAGTTCGGATTGAGTAAATCGTTCGATGAACATGCCGCATCTCGGCATGTTGTGCTCTCTAGTCGAAACGATGATTATCGTTCGGACCCGCGGCCAAACCCCAAGGGAAATACGACACGCTATCGAAATCGCAGTCGCGCGAATGCGAATAACAAAGTCGTAGCAGTTGTATGGGTTGAACGGGCCTTGCCAACTTGGTTTTGCGTGGCAATTTTGGGATTACGACTTAGGTTCGGTCGGTTCCTTTTTCTTCAAAAACGGGATCGGCTTGAGTTCGACCTCCTTTATCGTTTGAAGATAATCGAGCGTGCTTTTGGCATCGTCCCCGCCAACTTGAGCATGAAAATGCAGGCTGAATCCGTGTGGCCCCTTGGCGTCCACGAGGGATGGTTGGAGGGTCAAAAACGCTTTGACTGCTTCGAGTTGACCAAGCATGGTAGCTGTGAATAGATCGATTCTCGCACCCTTGGAAATCAAGAATTCAACAATGTCCTTTCTTCCCATGTGAGACGCGCCACCGAGAGCGGTTTCCCAGTCCCCTCCCCCCCAGTCGACTGCTGCATTGAGAAGTCCTGGCTCTCGTTCCAGCAATTTCGTTACCATCTCCAGGTCAGAATGAGCAAAGATAACGAAGTCTTGAGCGAGCAAACGATTGACTTGTTGCTTTTTCCATTGTGGCTTGAACGATGGAGCTGTGTAGTCGCGTTCAAACGGTGCTTCTACTGGACCGGCTGGCGGCGTGGGTGGAGCCGCCGGCTTGTCGTCTTGTCCGATTAGCAACGAAGTCGATCCGATCGCAGCGGCGCTGAATGCAAAGCCAAAGGTTCGCCGACTCAGGGATGGTATCATGGTACTACTTTCATTTAGCTAACTAGTTGAGTGGAAAAATGCATCAAGGAGCATCGACGACATTGTATCAGATTGGAGAGCAAAAACAGACTCTGTTGAAGCCAAAGTCGTCTCGCCGCTTTCGACCATTTGCTGACGTTGATACACTAGCGTTTTTACACGACGCAAGGTTCAGCGTTGGGGTTCTGGTCGAGCTTGCTTTGATGCGAAAGAGATTCCAAGAGTATGGTTACCGATATTCGTGAACTCAAAGATCGATTTCCCGTACCCGGAATTCAATTTGAGGTGGGGAACGGTGGTTTGATCAAGGTCACGATCGCCACGCCGTTATCGACGGGCGAGCTTTATCTGCATGGAGCGCACGTGACCGCTTTTCAGCCGACGGGTTGCTCTCCCGTGCTATGGATGAGCCGCGAATCGCATTTTGATGCGGATAAGCCTATTCGTGGTGGAGTGCCTGTTTGCTTTCCATGGTTTGGCCCGCATCCCTGCGACTCGAATTTGCCAAGTCACGGATATGCTCGACTCAAGGAATGGGATTTGCGCGGTTGCGGATTGCTTAGCGACGGTGGTGTTTGCTTGGAGCTGCAAACGCACATAGGCGATTTTGTGTTGTCGTATCGCGTTGAGTTTGGAACAAAGCTAAAGCTTCAGATGTCTGTCCAGCTCGCTGATGGCACAATCGAATTGCAAAAATTCGAGAAAGCGCTCCATACGTACTTGCGGGTAGGGAGCATTCATCAGGTTTCGATCGTAGGACTCGAGTCGTGCGGATACGTGGATAAAGTAGGCACCGTGACTACCAAAGAAGCTTCGCAACAAGCGATTCGTTTTACCCAAGAAACGGATCGCGTCTACAGCGACCAGACGACTGCATGTGTCGTACACGATTCAGCAATGGAACGCAAAATATCGGTAGTAAAACGAGGGTCTGCATCGACCGTAATCTGGAATCCATGGATCGAAAAAAGTCGTCGTATGGCGGATTTTGGTGACGACGAGTGGACGGAAATGGTGTGTGTGGAAACAGCCAACGTCGGAGAGAATGCGATCCTGCTTGCACCGAATCAAACTCATACCATGATGGCAGAAATCTCATGTTTGGACCTGGGCAATTTGGATGCGAAGTAATTCGGTTTCAGATATGATGATGTCAGCTCGCTAACTCCCTTTGGCAATTTTCAGCCTTCCCTCTCGGAGACCAAACGTGAATACCGTTCCTGCCTGCCGCCGTCAATTTCTGAAAACATCGGTAGCTGCGGCTGCCATCGCCATGGGTGCCCCAAGCGTCGTCACTGCTCGGCGAACCAATGGCCAAATCGTTGTCGGGGAGAAAGAGTTGCAATACGAGGTAATACACCATTTTCCTCAACTGCCCTCACAATACTCGTGGCAGACGACACATAATGTTGCCGTGGACTCGGCCAATAACCTTTATGTGATTCACGAAGGACGTGAAAACCAAAAGGATCACCCGTCCATTTTTGTTTTCGATGAAGAGGGTAAATACATCCGATCATTTGGAAAACAGTATCAAGGAGGTGGGCATGGAATTGAAGTTCGCAAGGAAGGTAACCAGGAATTTTTGTATGTCGCTGCATACCAGCAGATCAAGGAATTTGCGAAGTTAGATTTGCAAGGTGAAGTTGTATGGAGCAAGCGAGCGCCGCGAGAGGCCAATGTGTACCACGCGGACGAATCGGCAAATCCATCCAAGGTGTGGGGTCGCGATCGGTTTATGCCCACCAATTTTGCGTTCTTGCCCGATGGCGGTTTCTTTTTGGCGGACGGTTACGGGGCGTTCCGAATCCATCGTTACGACCGTGACGGCAAGTGGGTCAGTTCGTTCGGAGGCGAGGGAGCTGGTGAAGGTACGTTCAATACACCGCACGGTATCTGGATTGATGACCGCAACGCTGCCGCCCCAAAGCTCGTCGTTACCGATCGCGCACATGATACGTTGCAGATTTTTTCGCTTGATGGCAAATACGAAAGAACGATTGCTGGATTTGGCTTGCCTGCAAACGTGGATCGACAGGGCGATTTGTTGTTGGTACCCGAGTTGCGAGCACGAGTGTCGATTTTGGACAAAGACTACAAAACGATTGTTCAGCTAGGTAGCGATGTCGAGCGCGTCAGCGCGGACAAGAGTTTTGCTATTCGGGGTGATGAAAAGCAATGGCAGGACGGCAAGTTTGTTCATCCTCACGATGCATGCTTTGATAACAAGGGGAATATCTACGTCGCCGAATGGGTAGGAAGTGGTCGTGTGACCAAGCTTCGAAAGCTTTAGGTCGCTGCCAAACGGCTTCGGTGCGGTTTGGTATTGCAAATACATCGCCCCTGTCAGGGTTGGAATTGGGATTGTGGCGTCGCGACGGGTTGGGCTTGGGCGTTGCGTTGATGAAGTTCCATCGAGGATTGACGAAGTGACCTGAAAACCTTAGGTTTTCAGATTGTTTTGTAACTAAACATTCAGTCCAAACGAGGAATATACGATGTCACGCACGGGAGTTATCACGTTCAAGGGAAATCCAATGACGCTACTAGGTTCGGACCTAGCCGTCGGCAGCCCAGCACCTGAGTTTACCGTTCACTTTTTCGAGGGTGGACTCAAGACGATCACTCTTGCAGATTTGAAGGGCAAGCCTAGTTTCATCAGCGTAGTTCCATCGCTGGACACAGGCGTCTGCGCGATTCAAACCAAGAAGTTCAACGTCGAAGTCGGATCGCTTGGCGACAAGATCAATGCATTGACCGTTAGCCGAGACTTGCCGTTCGCCATGAATCGATTTTGTGGCGCCGAAGACAACAAGGCGATGAAGGTTGGAAGCGATTACCAGAACGGAAGCTTCGGTACTAGTTTTGGTTTGATGATCGACGAATTAAAGCTGTTGACACGCGCTGTCGTGGTGTTGGATGCCAAGGGCGTCGTTGTCTACAAAGAAATAGTACCTGAAGTTACTCAAGAGCCAAACTACGAAGCAGCCTTGGCCGCTTTGAAGTCGCTCGTCTAGAGATTGATCGGGATTGG
>CAIXME010000795.1 GCA_903920425.1 uncultured Pirellula sp.
ATCGGCTGCGATTATTGTCCTAGCGATGGGATTTCTATTTTGTATATCGGACACATCGATTGCACAGCCTCCACGCCGACCACCGATAGAGTCGCCGGTGGTTCATGCGGACCGCACTGTTACATTCCGATTTCGAGCAGTAAATGCAAAGCAAGTCGAGTTGAACGGCCAGTTCATGAAAGGGAACAAGCCGATGACCAAGGGAGACGGTGACGTATGGGAAATCACCGTCGGACCTATTGAGCCCAACTTGTACCCTTATGCATTTATTGTTGATGGAGTTTCGGTCGCTGATTCCAACAATGTAGAACTGTTTCCGAACGAACGCTTTAAGAGCAGCCTCGTAAACGTTCCTGGCGACACCCCAGCCTTGTATGATTGGCAAGACGTACCTCACGGCAAGGTTGAGTACAACACCTACCATTCCAAAACGCTGGGCACTTACCGGCCGCTTCTTGTGTACACTCCTCCCGCGTATTCTCAGGGTAACAATGCATATCCCGTGTTCTACCTAGTGAGCGGAACGACCGACACGGAGGAAACGTGGTTCAAGGTGGGCCGAACGAATTGGATTCTCGACAATCTCATTGCACAGGGCAAAGCAACTCCGATGATTGTCGTAATGCCCTACGGCAACATGCTGACCGGGACGCCAGCTCCTGGATCTGCCGAGGCTGCCGAGATGTACAAGCGTTTTAGTACCGAGTTGACTCAGGAGATCCTGCCTTTTGTCGAGTCCAACTATCGCACCAAAAACAATCGCGAAAGCCGAGCAATAGCCGGCTTTTCGCGAGGAGGCGGTCAGTCCTTGTACTGCGGCATGAAGAATACAGACCAGTTTGCTTGGATCGGATCGTATAGCGCATTCCTGACCCCGGAGGTGGTGGAAGCCAACTTTGCAGATCTAGTTTCGAATCCTGCCGAGACCAATTCGAAGATGAAGTTGCTTTGGCTTGGAGTAGGCAAAGAGGATTTTCTTTTTGAACCAGCTCAGAAGTTCGACACTTATTTGACTGAGAAGAAGATTGCACACCAGAGTCTTGTGACCGAAGGTGGTCACACCTGGATGAATGCACGACATTACCTTGTCGAAACCCTCCAGCTCTTTTTCAAGTAGGTTTCATAGGATTGACTTGCTCGTAATTGCCCCAGTTACACACCCTCGCTACCCAATAAGACTCACCTGATTTCCTCGGAGTTACCATGATGAAACAAATGATGCTTTCGTTGATGCTGCTTTTCGCATCGACTGTCCCCTTGATGGCTCAGGGGAGTCAAGAACCTGTCTCGGATTCGAGCCAGCCCCAAGCGTCAGCAGACGATTGGAAACCTTCGTCAGTTAATCAAAAAGGTAAGGAGTATCCACAAGTAAACTCGGAACGGCGTGCCCGTTTTCGAGTTGTCGCCCCCGAGGCGCAAAGTGTTTCTGTTAGCTTGGGAAAGGTTGCCTTAGACAAGGGGGCTGATGGCGTATGGACTGGAATGACAGCCCCACTCGATGAAGGTTTTCACTACTACAGCCTCAAAATAGATGGGGCCGAAGTGCCTGATCCAAATAGTAAATACTTCTTTGGTGCCATGCGTTGGGGGAGCGGTATCGAGGTCCCAGCACATGATCAGGACTTCTATGCACTTAAGAACGTCCCTCATGGCGAGCTACGGCAGGTATGGTTCTACTCTAAGACGACAGAGTCGCACCACAAGGCCTTCGTTTATACGCCGCCTGGATACGAAGCGGATCCGAACGTGCGTTATCCTGTTTTGTATTTGCAACACGGTTGGGGCGAGGATGAAAATGGTTGGGGCGCACAGGGACACGCCAACTTGATCATGGATAACTTGATTGCCGAGAAAAAGGCGAAACCATTTTTGATCGTCATGACGTACGGCATGACCAACGACGCACCGTTGGGTGGAGGGCCGCGCGGGCCAGGTGGTAGACCAGCGTTTAACTTTGACAAGTTCAAAGGTGTGTTGCTGGACGACTTGGTACCGTATGTTGATTCTCATTATCGTACCTTGTCGAATCAGCCCAACCGCGCGATGGCTGGTCTTTCAATGGGTGGCATGCAAACGAGGGCAATTGCTCCAGCGAACCTCGACATATTCTCAGCGATCGGTTTGTTCAGCGGAGGCAGCATTAGTCCAGAGAGCATCTCTGACATCGAAGAGTTTAAGAAAAAGGTTCGATTGGTTTTCGTGGGATATGGCAGCAAGGAGCTGGGCGGAAATCGAGGCGGGTTTGGTGGCGATCCCAAGGCCGCAACTGAGGGACTCAAGGCGTCAGGCGTAAACGCACATTTTTACGAGTCGTCAGATACCGCTCATGAATGGCAGTCATGGCGACGTTGCCTTCATCAGATGGCACCCTTGTTGTTTCAAGAACCTGTGGAAGCGAAGCTGAGCGGCACTTGGAATGCCGAGTTCGACACGGTGCGTGGGCGTCAGAAATACGCGTTTACCTTCAACCAAAAGGACGGACACCCCACTGTCGATGCCACTGCCGAACTTGAGGGCGTTAGTCGCAAAGTGGATTTCCGGGAAGTCGAATTGAAGGATGATGCGATCCGTTTCACGGAAGTAATTGACGCGCAAGGACGCGAGCTCCGTATTGACTATACGGGAAAGATCGCAGGTGACGAGATCCAGTTCCATCGCACCGTTGGCGAATTTGGTTCAACCGATGCTGTGGCCAAACGACAGGTCTTACCAGCTCAGCCTTCTGCGAACACGAGTTCATCGATTTCCCAGCCTGCTAACTCGGAGACATTGCTCTCGCAGTCGGAACCAGTATTTGATCCGAAGTTCTTGATCTTCCTTTGTTTCGGTCAGTCCAACATGGAAGGTGGCGCACCCATGGAGGAGATCGACAAGATCGGGAACAAACGGTTCCAGGTCATGGCTGATTTTGACAATCTTGATCGGCAATGGAAAAAGGGGAATTGGTACGAAGCGGTCCCTCCGTTGACCAAGCGCATTCGAGGCCTATCGTTGGTGGACTACTTTGGCAAAACGATGATTGTCAACATGCCGGATGGATACCGAATTGGCGTTATCAAGGTTGCGGTTCCCGGCGCGAAGATCGAAATGTTCGACAAAGATCAGTATCAACAGTATCTATCGACCGCCGAAGATTGGAAAAAGAACATCGCCAAGGAATACAACGGAAGCCCGTACCATTACATGGTTGAAATGGCACAGATGGCTCAGAAGAGCGGAACAATCAAAGGTATTTTGCTACATCAAGGAGAATCGAACACCAACGACCAGGAGTGGCCAAACAAGGTCAAGAAAATCTATGGAGATCTCGTTCAGGATCTAGCTCTGAATCCCGCTGAGGTGCCGCTCCTCGCTGGCGAAGTAGTCCATGCCGATCAGAATGGAGTTACAGCGAGTGTCAATGAGATTATGAAGCGGCTACCAGAAACCCTAACCAATTCGTATGTCATTTCCTCATCTGGTATACCATGCAATCCGGATCGATTGCATTTTACATCGGTAGGTCTGCGTGAGCTTGGACGGCGCTATGCGGTGACAATGCTTGGCACCATGGGCTATGAAGCAAAGGAACCCAAGGTTACTTATTTGCAGCAGCCGATTGCTACATCACCGATTGTTGGGTCTGCGAGTAAAGCTTCTAGCTCATCGAACCAGTCTGTCGCACTGAAGGATGTCTTTCAAAGCGATTTCTTGGTCGGGGTAGCCGTAAATCGTTCCGTCACGATGGGGCAGGCTTTCCGCAGATCCCAGGAAGAGGTTGAGAGCGACGTAGCTTTAGTCAAGAGACACTTCAATCAAGTGGTGGCGGAGAACGAGATGAAGTGGCAAGTGATTCATCCTCGATCGGGCGAAGAGGGCTACGACTTCGCCGCGTCAGATGCACTGGCCAAATTTGCCGAAGACAATCGCATGCAACTCGCTGGTCATACTCTCGTCTGGCATTCGCAGACGCCCAATTGGGTATTCGAGGGCACGCACCAACCTTCGGATCAACAGTCAATCGCCACGGGCTATGAATCATTAACGATCGGACAACCAAGACTGCCACCTGCTAGAAACCCTGCTCAACCTACGAACCCACCGCAGCAAGCAGGCGCAAACAACAATCCTGCACCGAATCCGCCAGCCGGTAGCGGAGACGGGCAAGCTCCTAGGCCGCGAGGGCCAGGTCGATTTGGACCTGGCGGTTTTGGCGGGTTCCAACCGTTTAATCTTGCAGGCCCCCGAGCATCGCGCGACGAATTGCTGCAACGAATGCGTGATCATATTCACACCGTTGTCGGTCGCTATAAAGGCAAAGTAAAGGTTTGGGATGTCGTGAACGAAGCCTTGTCGGACAATGGCTCTGAGGTTCTGCGGCATTCGCCATGGTCTGCAATCATCGGGCCGGATTTTATTGCCAAAGCTTTCGAGTACGCTCATGAGGCGGATCCTGATGCGATCCTGCGATACAACGATTATGGACTGGAGAATCCCGAGAAGCGTCAGAAGCTGCTGATTCTGATCAAGGCCCTTCAGGCAAAGAAGGTTCCCGTTATGGCAATCGGAACGCAAGCCCATTGCAACGTATCAACTACTTTTGAATCCATGGACCAGGCTCTATCAGAGATGGCATCGCTGGGGCTGCCGATCCACGTCACAGAGCTTGATGTTAATACATCAGTTCGCGGCCAGATGGGAACGGGTGCTGATGTGGCCGCGAACGCTGCGTCCACACAAGGAGGGCAAGTGTCTGATTCGGACAAGAAACTTGCAGATGCCTACGCGGGCATATTCAAAGCATTTGTTA
>CAIXME010000796.1 GCA_903920425.1 uncultured Pirellula sp.
CAAACGAGACCGACTCGCCGGCAATCGCCAGATTGGCCGACCTCCAAGAACGAATCGCTCACAACGAGCGCCGGATCAACACCGTTCTAAGCGACATCAAGAAGATCAGTAACAACTTGCTAACCCAGCAGGATGTCGAGACCGCGATGACCACCTTCGATCCAATCTGGGACTCGATGACGCTTCGCGATCAGATTCGCTTGGTACAAGTTGTCATCAAACAAGTTGACTACGACGGCGAATCTGGACGCGTAACCATCACCTTCAACCCGATCGGCATCAAGAAGCGTGCCGAGCATGCAACCAAAGATCTTGAGGAGGCCCGAGCATGAGCGACGAAATCCAAGTAGGAGCAACCTTTCACAAGAAGCGCGTTGGTAAGCACATCGCCATGGTAGAAGGTCCACCACCGACTGCTCCCGAACGCGCCAAAGGCCGATTGCCTCGCATCACTCGTTACATGGCCCTCGCGATCTACTACGAAGATCTTATCCGCCAGGGCCATGTCTACGACTATGCAGAGATCGCCACACTTGGCCATGTCACGCGAGCAAGAGTAACGCAGATTATGAATCTTCGGTTATTGGCACCTTCCATTCAGGAACAACTCCTCAGTTTATCACGAATCATAAGCGGCCGCGTTGAATGGTCACTTCGTGACTTTCAAACGATTGCGTTAGAGCAAGACTGGCGAAAGCAGCAGGAGCGATGGAGTTCAATATCACGACTTTAACGCAAGAGCATCACTATTGTTGCTTTAGTGCGGAGCTAGGAACTTGAACGGCTCAGACTTTTCGAAGTTTGTAGTCTGGTCGCCGGTAGTGTCTGGCTTACCGACGAGTGTCAACTTGCGCACGCCGCTTCCTTCTTTAAAGTCAATCTTGTCTAACTTCACCCACAACGCTCCAGGGCTGTTTGTGTCCTGGTAATAGTAGACAAGGTTCTTTTGGTCCGAGACAGTCAACCAAATTGTCGAAGACAGATTGGGTTGGTCTTTCTTTCGTATGCCACGGGGTACGCTTACATTTCGCATGACGCTGAATACCGCTGCGACAGCTTCACGCGGTTTGTCTGATTGTTGGCACGCATTAATGTAATAGTTAGCTCGAGCGAAACGGTCGGCTGCTCGAACGGTGCCAGGTAGCATCACTGCCCCATCAAACTCCTTCCAATACTCGTTGATAGCAATCTGCTTATCGTAAATCGGCGAGTTGGTCATGACTTGGTATTCCTTGCCATGATGAATGACTAGCTTTCCACGAACGAACTCGAAAATCGCCGAGTCACCAGAGGCATCGGAAAGCGAGAGGTGCACGCTACCCTTCATTCCATTGGGAGCTACAACAGGTACGACTCGAAACGATTCCTTCTTTGCGTCTGTCACAGCATCTTCGACAGAAGAAAAGTTGTCCAAGAAATACTGTGCCCATGCACTGATGCAAACACCTGGACGTTTGTCGTCATCGGATGGATACTCTGACTCCGCCAGGTACAGCATGGTAGCAACAAGACCCTTCTCGTTCATGCCGTCGGCGCTTCCTCCTTCATAGATGGAAGCAACAACACTGCCATACTTACTGGTCCATTCAAGCGATCCTTTGCCAAGCCCTCCATCGCGTTTCATGCCTCTCGGGAAAGCCCACAGGTTGGTCTGCATATCTTCAACCCAATCCATGGACCGTCCGGTAACCGTCTGCTTCTCCTTGCCGAAATACACGGCTCGCGTACAAGCGTCCGCTACGGGGAGTTCAACCACACCGCATGTAGATAAAGCGGCGATCATGATAAAATGGGAAGCACACAAGAAGCTTCGACGCATTACGTAAGTCCTGCTGAGTGAATGAAAAAGCTGTGCCCGAATTGGATCAAGCTCAATGAATGATCCGATTGTATCCGATCCGCATCTCTGTCGTAATGCTAAGAACAATTTAGAACCCAAGCTGCTCAATGAATCATGGAACGGCGTCGAATCATAGCAATTCAAGGTGTCCGGTCACTTGG